>JAAURV010000111.1 GCA_012032065.1 Hyphomicrobiales bacterium | reverse complement strand
ATCGGCGAACGCATCGGCGCGCGCGGCGCGAGTTCGGCACCGTCACCGGCGCAAGCGCCGCTGCGGCTGGTTCGACGCGGTGCTGGTGCGCCAGGCGATCAAGACCTCGGGCATCACCGGGATTGCGCTGACGAAACTCGATGTTCTCGACGGCCTCGACGAAATCAAAGTTGGCGTTGGATATTTCCTCGATGGCAAACGCGTGGATCGTTTCCCGGCGTCGGAAGAAGCGCAGAAAAAAGTCGAGCCGGTCTACGAGACATTCGAGGGCTGGCAGGACTCGACGGCTGGCGCCCGCAGCTGGGCGCAGCTTCCCGCACAGGCAATCAAATATGTGAAGTATCTCGAGGAACTGATCGAGTGCCCGGTGGCGCTGCTCTCCACCTCGCCGGAGCGCGACGATACGATCCTGATGAAAGATCCATTCGAAGATTGACGGTTAACAAAATCTAAACCGGTATTTCGCCATCATTGGGTCTCATGAGGGCTTTTATCGAGAGAGGTTTTGAAGATGTCCAATCGCAGATCGGTTCTGTTTGGAATGATGGGCGCGGTGACGCTGCTCTGTGCCGGTTCGCGGAGTGCGAGCGCCAGAACTTACATGGACTTGGCGAAGAGTCTTTTGAAGAAACCACCGAACGGCGGACGCTATCGGCCCGATCTCGAGTCCGTCATCGTTTCGCTCACCAACAGCTATCGCGCGTCGGAAGGCAAGAAGGCGCTGTCGCCAAGCAATGACTTGCGCAACGCCGCGCGCGCCCATGCCGCCGATATGATGGCCAACGGTTTCATCGGCCACAAAGCGTCCAGCGGCCACGGCTTCGACAGCCGCATGCGTTACTTCCTCGGCAATCCGACGGTGCTGCCCCGCATGGGCGAGAATGCAGCGCGCGATTCGCAAGGCGGGCCGGCGGATGCGGCGAAGGCCAAGCGTCTGTTCAATCAATGGGTCAATAGCCGCGGCCACAGAAAGTCGATGCTGTCGCGCGATTATCAGTTCATGAGCGCCGGCGTGATCGAAAGCGGCGGCGATATCTGGGCAGTGCAGATTTTCTGGGCCAATCCGCCGCAGACAAATCTCAGCGGCGGATTGTAGAGTTACGCCGCCGGCAAAGACGCCGCGCGCGCGCCAGTGCCTTCTGTGCGGCATTCTTCACCGCCTTCTGAATCTTCTCGAAGGCCCTGACCTCGATCTGGCGGATGCGCTCGCGCGAGACGCCAAATTCCCGTGACAGGTCTTCGAGAGTCGACGGCTCGTCCTTCAACCGGCGGGCTTCGAAGACGCGGCGCTCGCGATCGGTCAGCTTGTGCATGGCATCGGTCAGAAGACCGCGGCGCATGACTGCTTCCTCGGACTCGGCCAGCGTCTCTTCCTGGTTGCTGCTTTCGTCGACCAGCCAATCCTGCCACTCGCCTTCGGAGTCGGCGCGAATGGGCGCGTTCAGCGATGTGTCGCCGCCCAAACGGCGGTTCATCGAGATCACATCCGATTCCTCGACGCCCAAGCGCTTGGCGATGAGCTTGACATGATCGGGCCTGAGGTCGCCTTCTTCCAGCGCCTGGATCTGGCCCTTGATCTTGCGGAGGTTGAAGAACAGCTTCTTCTGGTTCGCGGTGGTGCCCATTTTGACCAGCGACCACGAGCGCAGGATGAATTCCTGGATCGACGCCTTGATCCACCACATCGCGTAGGTTGCGAGGCGGAAGCCCTTGTCGGGTTCGAAGCGCTTGACCGCCTGCATGAGGCCCACGTTGCCTTCGGAGATGACTTCGCCGATCGGCAGGCCATAGCCGCGGTAACCCATGGAAATCTTGGCGACGAGGCGCAGGTGGCTGGTGATCAGCTTGTGCGCGGCTTTCGAGTCGCCATGCTCTTTCCAGCGCTTGGCCAGCATGAATTCTTCTTCCGGCTGCAGCATGGGAAACTGCCGGATGTCCTGGAGGTAGCGGTTGAGGCCGCCTTCGCCGGACGCGATTGCTGGAAGCGACACTGATCTAGCCATTCAATTTCCCCTTCACGAGGTACCAGTTGGTACGTGCAAAATATAGGAAGCATTGCGCTCAAAAAAAGACACCACGCCGGTTGCAGTTTCACGATTGGTTCACAAGGCTGTGTGGAGAACGTCCAGAAGCCTTTGGAGTTCCGGCGGAAGGGGGCTCTCGAAGAGCATGGGTTTGCCGGTCCTTGGATGCTCGAAGCCCAGGCTGGCGGCGTGAAGAGCCTGTCTATTCAAAGCGTTAAGCGCGTCCCGGGCGGGAGCGGGGAGGGCGCGCGCCGAGGCCGCGAAGCCGCTTCCATAGGTTCTGTCACCCAGCAAGGGGTGGCCGATATGAGCCATGTGGACCCTGATCTGATGGGTGCGGCCGGTTTCCAGCTGACAGGAGAGCAGGCTGATCCGTGGCGGGTTGCCAAACATTTTCAGGGTCTTGAAATGGGTGATGGCCGCGCGGCCAGCAGCGCCCTTGCTCACCGCAATTTTCTTGCGGTTGGTGGTGCTTCTGGCCAGTGCTGCGCTGATTGTGCCTGAGGATCGCTGTGGCGCACCCCAAACGAAGGCCAGGTAGGTCCGCTGCAGCCGGCCGTCGCGGCCATGGGAGGCGAACTGTTCCGAGAGGTGCTTGTGCGCGGCATCGTTCTTGGCCACGATCATGACGCCGGATGTGTCCTTGTCGAGACGATGCACGATGCCCGGCCGTTTCACGCCGCCCACGCCCGAGAGGCTGTCGCCGCAGTGGGCGAGGAGGGCATTGACCAATGTTCCAGAGTCCTGTCCCGCGCCGGGGTGAACGGTCAGACCTGCCGGCTTGTCGATGACGACGATGTCTTTGTCTTCGAAGAGAACTTGAAGTGGGATCGTCTCGGGTTCAGGCTTTGCCGAGGTGGGCTCTGGAATGGCGACGCTCACGCGCGCGCCGCTCTTGATCTTGAGGCCCCTGTCAGTCGCGATCATACCCTCGACAGCGACACGGCCTTCCGCAATAAGGGCCTGAAAGCGCGAGCGGCTGATTTCCGGAAACGCCCGCGCCAGGGCTTGATCGAGCCTTGCACTTTCCGAAACCACGCATTCGAGCAATTTGTTCAAGCATACACCATGAATGACACCACGCCCCCTCCAGAGCGCCCCGAAGCCACCGTTCCGCAGCCGGGCCTCCGGTTTCTCGAAATCGCCGTCTACATCATGGGCGGCCTGCTTGTCCTGATGCTCGTTGTCCTGCTCGGCGGCATTGCCTGGAAGATCGCCAATCGCGGCGAAGCGCCGCCCGTGGAGCCCAAGGAAATGACTCTGAACATTCCAGCGGGCGCTTCGGTGAGCGGTATGACCCTCGACGGCGACCGGCTGGCCGTGAACACTGGCAAAGAGATCGTCGTTTTCGATGTGAAGAAAGGCCAAGTGCTGGCCCGCATCAAACTCGCTGGCCCCTGACAACGGTTGCACGCGCCGGATGCCCCCGATATAGGAGAGGCCTCGAGAGCTCCCTTCGTCTATCGGTTAGGACGGCAGCCTCTCACGTTGCAAAGGCGGGTTCGATTCCCGCAGGGAGCGCCACTTCTTCGTGAGCTATTTCAACGGCTTCAGCCGCGCCTCGATGGCCTTGCGCTTTTCTTCCAGGAATGGCGGCAGCGAGAGCGTTTCGCCGAGCTTTTCCATCGGCTCGTCCGCCGCGAAACCGGGGCCGTCGGTGGCGAGTTCGAAGAGGATGCCGTTGGGTTCGCGGAAGTAGAGGCTCTTGAACCAGAAGCGATCGACGGGGCCGCTGTTGGGGATGCGGAAGTTGGCGAGGCGCTTGGTCCAGAAATCGTAGTCTTGCATCGGAATGTTGAAGGCGACGTGGTGGACGGCGCCGGCGCCGCTCGCGGCTGGCGGCAACTCAGGTTCTTCGCGCACATGAAGCTCGGCGATGGGGCCAACGCCATTCATTCCGTATACGGACGTGTTGCGATAGGTGCGCAGCTTCTCCATGCTCATGACGGTGGTGAGCACCGCATCGGTCGGCGCGAGATCGGGAACGCTTAGCGTGATTGGGCCAAGTCCCCGGATCTGAAATGCGGACGGCACGGGGCTTGAACCCCACGCGTTGACTTCTGCCGGATTGTCGTCGTCGACAAGGCTCAGCCGTTGGCCTTCGGCGTCTTCGAAATCGATCGCCAAACGGCCATCGCGCTCGGCGATCGGGCCATGTTTCAAGCCGAGCGAAGCGAAGCGCTCCTTCCAATAGTTGAACGCGGCTTCGCCCTTGATGCGAAGCCCCGTGTTGCATATCGAATGGGTTCCGCGTTTCTCGCGGCCAGCGGGCCAGTCGAAAAACGTGATGTCGCTGCCGGGCGAGCCGATGCCATCGGCATAGAAGAGATGATAGGCGCTGGTATCGTCCTGGTTGACGGTTTTCTTCACCAGCCGAAGGCCAAGCGTCTGGGTGTAGAAGGCGTAGTTGCCCGGCGCATCCGCGGTGATGGCGGTGAGATGATGAAATCCGTTCAGGCGCACTGATTGCTCCGCTTCGCAGCGGGCTTGCGGGATCGAGCCTTAGCTGCCGATATCCTTTTGAAGGGCACGGATGCGCTGTGCAAGGGAGATGACATTGGCGATGCCGCGGATCTGGCGTGGGTCTTCTTTCGGCGCAGCGAGGTGGCTTTGGCGGCGACAGCGGTTTCGCGTGGCTTTCCCGATTTCTGAAGTTGCGCCAGTTTCTCCGACCAAGCCTCATCGAGCCGCTTGATCTCGTCTTGCAGGACGCTGTTCTCTTGTTCTGCTTCGGCGATCTTTTCTTCGAGCTTCTGCTTGGTTTCGATGACGGAAACCGTGTTGCTGCCGGAAGGCTTCACGAGCAGCGTGCCGGTGCCGAGCCCTGCTCCAACCAGGCTGCTGGTTTCGCGCTGATGCGAGATTTGCTCGGAGAGATTTGTGAGCTCCGCGATGCGGCGTTTCAACCGGTCCTGCGCCACTTCCGGGTCGCCGCCGCCGATGTTCGCGGCGCGCACGGCGGCTGGCATTTCATCGCCGAGCGCGGCGAGTTTGCTGTCTCTGTCCTGGAGGCTTTGATTGAGCGAAACGAGGGTTTTCGAGAGTTTGTCGATTTCGGCTTCGCGCACCGCCATCTGATCTCCGAGCTTCTTCTCGGTGTCGCCATGACCAAGGATGGTTCCTTCGAGAGTCGCAATCTTGTTGTTGAGCCCGGCGATTTCGCCGTCGCGCTCGGAGATGGTGTCCTCGCGCTTTTTGACTTCCGCCATCAGGGTTTCGATGCGGTTGCGGTTGCGCGAAACTTCGGCGAGTTGCTCGGCCATGCGCATTTTGACATCGTCGAGGCGAAGCTCGAGTTGCGCGACATCATCGCGTACTCGGCTCGCAAACGGTCGCGCTCGGCCTGTAATTCCGCAACCGTTGTCGGCACTTGGCGCTGCATGCGGCGGGCGCCGAGGCGGAGCGCAATTTGCCATGCGAGGCGGCCCAAGAATAGCGCCACGAGCCCCGCGAAAGCGAAGCCCAGCACAAACAGCATGATGGTCTCGGTTTGAGACATCGCATTCCCCCAAAGCCCGTGGCTGCCTTCCCGGACAAAACCGGATGCAAGCCAGTGGCCAATGCCGTCCCTCGGTTCTTAGACCGATAACGAGGTCAATGTGAAGGAATTCGAATGCGCTTTCAACAGCGCTTAAAAAGGATTCCAGTTGGGTTTGCGCGAGTACTTCAGGTAGCCCACGTTGGCGCCGAGCCTGGCGCCCACTCCCGAGCGGATAGGGGCCAGCACAATGTCTTGATTTTTCTGGAAATTCACGCCCACGCCGCCGATGAAATAGGCCGATCCCTCGACCCCAGGGAAGCGCTTGTAGAGATCGCGGGGGCTGTCGGAATTATAGACGAGGACGAGGGAGCGCGAGCCGTTGCCGCCAAAATCGAAGCCGACCGATGGGCCTTGCCAGTAGATTCGCTGGGAAATGCCGCTCTTGTAGTAGATGGTGCCTTCGCCATAGCGCAAGCCCCCGATGATGGCGCCGGAGCCCTCTTCGCCGACGATGTAAGCCGTTGGTTCGCCTTGGTTTTGGAAGACATACTCGACCGCATCGGCGAGGCCGCGGGTGGTCTTGCCGAAGAAGCGGTGGCCGGCGCCGACGATTTCCTCTGTGGTGTAAGTGGAGGCCTCGTCATTGCGCTGAGATTTGGAGATGCTGCCGGTTTGCTGCGCCAGCGCTGGGACAGCGGTCCAGGCGAAGGCTGCTAAGCTCAAGGAAATCAATAGTTTGGTCTTCATGGCTAGTCCTCGTTTCGAACCCTAAGCCCATACTTCGCCCAAAGCCGTGGCGGCTCTGGGGCTTTCGCCGTCCGATTTTGTGGTAACACCAGCAGACTTTCGGCTTGGTTAACGAAACGCCAATCAGCGGCCAGATGCGATGAAGGCGGGGTTGTCGAGGCCGCGCTCCACCTTGCCATATCGGAGCGGATTTCCATTTTCCATCAATACTTTGCCGCCGCTGGCCAGGAGGATGGCGTGGCCCGCCGCTGTGTCCCATTCCATGGTGCGGCCAAAGCGGGGGTAAAGGTCGGCGGAGCCTTCCGCGATGCGGCAGAACTTCAGTGATGAGCCCGCCGAGATGAGCTGTTTCGGCTTGATTTTTTTGAGGAATTTCTGGGTTTCGGGGTCGAGATGGGAACGGCTGGCGATGACGGTGGGGCCTTCGGGCGGCGTGACTCTGGAGATGATGGCAGTCCAGTTTTCCGGAGTTCCATCAAGAACTTGCGCCTTCCAAACCCCGCTTCCCACGAGCCCCGCGTAGATGCAGGAGAGGGCAGGGGCGAAGACCACCCCGGCGGCCGGTTCGCCCTTTTCAATCACCCCGATGTTGACCGTGAACTCGCCATTCCGGGAGAGAAATTCCCGTGTTCCATCAAGGGGATCGACGAGATAGAAGCGGTCTCCCACAGGCTCGCGCCTGCCCGCCGAATAGGCCTCTTCGGAAACGATGGGCGTGGCCGGATCGGCCTTGGCGAGGCCGGCCAGGATGATGCGCTCGGCCGCTTCGTCGGCTTCGGTGACGGGAGAGAGATCGCTCTTGGCCCTGACCGCGAAGTCCGAAGCGTACACCGACATGACTTCCGCGCCTGCGGAAATCGCAAGCGAAATCATGGTGTTGAGAGATGGTGGCGGACGACTCACTTGGGCCCCGGCGAAAGCCTCTATGAGCGCGTGGCAGGGTGCCCGTCAATGCGCTAAAAGGCGAAGCGAATCAACAAGCCGGGGGCTTCACGCATGACCGCGGAGACGCGCATTTCCGATCTCGATCTGGCGGCACTCTTGTGCAGCCGGGTCTGCCACGACGTTATTTCTCCCGTGGGCGCCATCGCTAACGGCTTGGAATTGTTCGATGATCCGGAGATGGATCAGGAGACGAAAGAGACCGCACTGGACATGATCCGCTCCTCCGCCAAGACGGCGTCAGCCAAACTCAAGTTCTGCCGCATCGCTTTCGGCGCGGCTGGTTCGGCCGGGGCATTTATCGATATGGGCGAGGCGGGGGAGACGGCGAAGGGATTTGTGGGCGAGGAGAAGGTCAAACTCGACTGGCAGGCGCCCCGAGAAAACAGGCCAAAACAAGAGGTTAAGCTGCTTCTGAACATGCTGCTCCTGGGCCTCGCCGGGATCCCGCGGGGTGGCACGGTGACGGTGAGCGCGGAAGGCGGCGACCTTTCGGTGAGGGCCCAGGGAGAACGCGCCAAGGTGCCTGAGGCATTGGCGGAAGTCATTGATGGCAAAGCGGATTTGGCCTCGCTCGATGCCAGGCTGGTGCAGCCTTATTACACCCGGCTGCTGGCGCTCTCGGCGGGACGCTCGCTGGTTATGATCCTCGACGGCGACGACGTGCTGGTGGCTGCAAAAGCGGCGTAAAAGCGGGGCCTGCCGCGCGGTTTTTGCGCTGCTTTTGCACGCATGTTGCTACACTTTGCGTGGCGGATTTTGGTTCGATTTCGTGGTTTTGACACAACGGAAATCGCTTATCGTATAAGTTGCGGTCTGCCAAATGGCAGCGCCGCACCGCTTGACGGCGCCAGAAAGTAAGGCTAGTGTGACAGTAAGGCAGTAGCACTGCCTTGTGACTTGGACAAACACGCCGATGGGCATCGCCTTCTCGAAACTCACAACGAAGAGCCAAACCGTAATCCCGCGCGAGGTGCGCGAACGGCTGGGCCTTAAACCCGGCGACCGGGTGCGCTACTCCTATTCCGCTTCGGGGGTCACAATCGAAAAGGCGGGCCACGGCGCCGAGGACGATCCGTTCGCCGTCTTCACCGAATGGTCGGGTGCGGCCGACGAGGAGGCGTATGGCCGGCTCTGAGCCGCTGCGGCCTGGCGACATCGTGATCGTGCCGTTTCCCTATGCGGATCAGCTTGCGGAAAAGCGCCGCCCGGCGCTCGTGGTCTCGGCGGAACCCTTCAATGCGCGCCATGGCCTGGCTTGGGTTACGATGATCACAAGCGCCGCCAATGCACATTGGGACGGCGACGTGACCATCGCCGATCACGCAGCGGCGGGATTGCCCGCGCCCTCGATCATCCGCACCGCCATGTCGCCCGGCATTCGCGAACAGGGCGATGCCTTCCCCCTGATCGCGGACCATACGGGCAAGATGATCGTCGGCCAGTTTGGCAGCTTCATCGGCGGCTTCCTCGATAATTGGGAAGGCACGCTGGAGGATGGGGACATGATCTTCCTGTCCGACCCCTATTCCTGCGCCGGTGCGGTCAGCCATAGCAATGACTGGCTTGTCCTGTTGCCGGTGTTCAAGGACGGACGGCTGATCGCCTACACTTCCATGTTCGGGCACCAGTCGGATAT
>JAAURV010000110.1 GCA_012032065.1 Hyphomicrobiales bacterium | reverse complement strand
CCTTCGAGCCATCGATCTCCGGCAGCCTCGGTGGCGTGCTGTGCACAAACCACTCAGGCCCGCGCCGCTTCAAAGCAGGCGCCGCGCGCGATCACATCTTGGGCGTGCGCGGCGTTTCGGGGCGCGGCGAAATCTTCAAGGGCGGCGCGCGTGTCGTAAAGAATGTCACTGGATACGACATGCCGAAACTGATGGCTGGCTCCATGGGCACGCTCGCCGCGCTCACGACGGTTACGTTCAAGGTTCTTCCAAAGCCCGAGACGGAAGAATCCGCGGTCATGACTGGCCTTAATCTGGAACGCGCCGTCGCGGCGATGAGCGCCGCCGCCTCGTCATCCTGCGAAATCTCCGGTGCGGCGCATCTGCCCGATGGCCGCACCGTTATTCGCCTCGAAGGCATCGCTGCGTCCGTCACCGCACGGCGCGAGACGCTGGAGAAACTGCTGGCCTCATTCGGAAAGATCGAAATTCTGAGCGGCAACGGGTCGCGGAAGCTTTGGATCGGTGTCCGCGACGTGACGGCGTTCCGCGACGCTCAATATGTGTGGCGGGTCTCCCTTCCGCCATCCAACGCACCGGCCTACGTTCACGCCGTCTCATCATCTTCAAAACCCCTTTTTTTACTCGACTGGGCAGGAGGGCTTGTGTGGTTCGCTTTCGACGGCGAACCGCACGTTGACGTCGTGAGGGGAGTTTTGAAGGAAGGTCATGCCTCACTCGTGAGAGCACCGGAAGATGTCCGGCACAGAGTCGCGGTGTTCCATCCGCGACAACCGGCACTCGCTGCATTGAGCAAGCGCGTGAAAGAGTCCTTCGATCCGATGGGCGTTCTCAATCCCGGCAGGATGGGGTGAGCAGAACATGCAAACCGCCTTCACGCCTGAACAACTGAAAGATCCAAACATTGCCGAAGCGAACACGGTACTTAGGACATGCGTGCGCTGCGGCTTCTGCACCGCGACGTGTCCAACCTATGTGTTGCTCGGCGACGAACGCGACAGCCCACGCGGCCGCATCTACCTGATCAAGAACATGCTCGAGTCCGGCGCACCGGCCACTGAGGAGACTGCACGCCATGTCGACCGCTGCCTCTCCTGCCTTGCCTGCATGACCACCTGTCCCTCGGGCGTGAATTACATGCGCCTGATCGATCAGGCGCGCATTCATGTCGAGAACACTTACGCGCGCGCCCTGCCCGAGCGCTTCATGCGCGAGGTTCTCGCCTTCGTCATGCCGCGCCCGGGGATATTCAGGCTGGCGATCATCGCCGCGGCACTCGGCCGGCCGTTCCGGAGTGTATTCGCCGCACTTGGTTTGAAGCGCGTCGACGCCCTCTTCGATCTCGTGCCTTCACTGCCGAAGCCGCCAGACCGTTTCGGAAGTCCCGGAACCTATCCGGCGCAAGCAGCCCGCAAAGGCCGCGTGGCGCTGCTGCGCGGATGTGTGCAGAGCGTGCTCGATCCCGGCATCAATGCGGCAACCATTCGGCTGTTGACGCGGCTTGGCTATGACGTGGTGGTGACAAGCGGCGAGAGCTGCTGCGGTTCGCTCACCCATCACATGGGCAAGGAAGACGATGCGCTGGCCCGCGCCCGCCGCACCATCGATCAGTGGGATGCCGCGAATGTGGAGGCAGTCATCATTACGTCCTCGGGATGCGGCGTCACCATCAAGGACTACGGCCACATGTTCCGCCTCGAATCCGAATATGCTGGAAAAGCCGCGCGCATCGCCGCCAAGGCGCGCGACATCACGGAATTTCTCGGAAGCATTGAATTGCCCGCGCCATCCGCGCCCAAACTCCGGATCGCCTATCACTCGGCCTGCTCGATGCAGCACGGCCAGAAGATCAGGACACTTCCGCAAGCGCTGCTATGCGGAGCGGGTTTTGAAGTGGTCGAGGCGCCGGAGAGTCACCTCTGCTGCGGTTCAGCTGGAACCTACAACATCCTGCAGCCCGACATCGCCAAGAAACTCCGTGTACGGAAGGTATCGAACATCGAGAGCACCAAGCCCGACGTGATCGCCGCCGGCAATCTCGGCTGCCTCACCCAGATCGGCGCGGGCACTTCGATCCCGCTGGTCCACACTGTCGAGCTTCTGGATTGGGCTTATGGCGGGCCCAAGCCGGATGCGCTTGGCTGACAGGCGCTACAACAGATTCATTTGCGGATCGGCCTTCGGCAGCGGAGGCGGCGCGCGGCGTTCAATGCGGGTGGGTTCGAGGATGAAGTATCCATCCGCCGCGGGTTTGATGAGGCGCGCGGCGTCGTTTGCCGGAACGCCATCGCTATCGAGCCACGCCGCGAAATCCGCCGGATCGACGATCACCGGCATGCGGGTGTGAATCTTCGCGATCTCGGCATTGGGCGTTGTGGTGATAATAGCCGCGGTTTCGATTTCCGATCCATCGGCGCCGATCCAATGCTCCCACAATCCGGCGAAGGCGAAGAGCCCATCGCCGGCGCGATGAATGAAGTAGGGCTGCTTCTTGCCCGGCACGTCGCCTTGCCACTCGTAGAAGCCATCGGCGGGGATCAAGCAGCGCCGGCGCTTCATGGCGTTCCGAAACGAAGGCTTCTCCAATACAGTTTCGCCGCGCGCATTGATCAGCGGCTTGCCCGGTTTCACTTCCTTCACCCACGCCGGGATCAATCCCCAGCGCACCAGCGCGAAGCGGCGCTCGCCGAGTTCTTTCCGGACAATTGCGATTGGGCCACCTGGCATCACATATTGCCGGGGTGGGAAGACCGGGGTATCGGCATAGGAGAAAAGAAAGCGGGCTTCCTCCGCGCTCTTCCGGAAACTGTAGCGGCCGCACATGGTTGAAACTTAACGTGATCCAGCACACCGCACAATTCCCGAAGCTCGGCGTTTCCGCATGCGTGTGGCGCGAGGGACGCGTGCTGCTCGTGCAGAGAAGCCAGCCGCCGCTCACGGGGATGTGGGCCTTGCCCGGCGGACATGTGGAGCCAGGCGAGACTTTGGTCGAGGCAGCCGCCCGCGAAGTCCTGGAAGAAACCGGCATCGCGGCGCGGATTGCTCAACTGGCCGGCCTCTACGATCTGATCCGGCGCGCGGACGATGGAGCGCTGGCGCTCCACTACGTCATTGCCTGCTATACCGCGCACTGGACCAGCGGCGAGGCGCGCGCGGGCAGCGATGCGCTTTTTGCGGAATGGGCCGGATTGGATCAGCTTTCCGGGCGCGGTTTCGCGCCAAACGTGCGTCACGCGATCGGTCTATCGCAGAGGCAACTTGGCATTTGAGACGAGTTGCGCTAGCGTCGTTAACCCTTTTGTAAGGATGAGTGAGCGCGTAGCGGCTGCTTTGCTATGGTGCTTTGACGCGGGCCGAACCGGTGGGAACGGAGGCACGCGCCGGGGACCCGTGACGCAGCCAGAACATGGTAAAAATGCAAAAGATTCCAGTACAGTCAGTGCCTGCGTTAAAGGCCACCGAACCGAAGTATGTGGCGTTGCGTTACATTCTCGATGCCTGGGAAGAGGCGGTCTACGACGGCGTCGACCCCGATTGCATCGCCACCGCGGCGATCTTCGCCGCCCTCTCCGACATGATCGCGACCTACGGCGAGGAGCCGGTGTCGGTCATGTGCGAGCGCCTGCCCGAGCGCATCCGCGGGGGCGAGTTCACGGTCTCGAAAACGAAGCAGTAGTCAGCCTGCGGACGATCACCCCAGCGCCTGAAATACCAGCACGAAGCCGAAGGCGGCGACGAGTATTCCCGCCCATTTGTTGATGCGGTCGAGTACCGTATGGGTGAGCCTGCCTCTTAGCTTCTCGATCAGCGCCGCCAGCACCAGCCACCATACAACGCCGCCGATGGCGACGCCCAGCACGGCAACCGGTGGACGCCACACGTCCTCGTGCAGTTTCAGAACCGCGGACATCGCGCCGAAGATGGCGAGGAAGCCGAACAGCGATCCGGGATTTGTGATGGTCAGCATGAAAGTCGTCGCGGCCTTGCGGCCGAAGGCGGATTTGTTTGCAGGCAGGCGCGACTCCTTCAATGCCTCGGCTGTCACATGACTTCGCGCCATGCGGATGCCGACGGCAATCAGGAGGACGCCGCCGGCGAAGGAAACCTCTCGCGCCCATGAGACGATGAAATCGGAAATCGAGCGGATGCCATAAGCGGCAATCGCCGCCAACAGCACATCGGCGAGCACCGCGCCCGCGCCGGCCGCGACGCCACCTAAATGCCCGCGCCTCAATACCGAGCGGATCGCAACGAGATTGACCGGCCCCATGGGCGCGGCCACCGCGATGCCGATCGCAATGCCGATGACCAGGAGCGCCGGGTCCATGACTCAGCGGATATCGACGACGATGCGGCCGCGCACCTTGCCCTGCACGATCTCGGCGCCCACGCGCGGAACCTCATCCAGCTTCACATGCGTGGTGAGCGATGCAAGCTTCGCCTTGTCGAATCCCGGGCGATCCGTTTCCACGCGAGCTTGCGGCGCGCGATCGGCGTCGTGACCGAGTTGATGCCGATCAACCTCACGCCACGCAGAATGAAGGGGGCGACGTTGGTCGGCAGATCCATGCCTTGAGCAAGACCGCAGGCGGTGACGGTTCCTTCGGGCAGCGTTTGCGAGATGATATTGGCAAGCGTCACCGAGCCCACCGAATCGATGGCGCCCGCCCAGCGAGCCTTCGCGAGCGGCTTCACTTCCGTGTTGAATTCCTTGCGGTCGATGATCGACGCCGCGCCAAGACCCTTGAGAAAGGCCTCTTCCTCGGGACGGCCCGTGGAGGCCACCACCTTGTAGCCGAGCGCAGCCAGTAGAACGATTGACGTCGAGCCAACGCCGCCTGCGGCACCTGTGACGACGATCTCGCCATTGGCGGGCTTCACGCCCTGCTCTTCCAAAGCCAGGATACAAAGCATCGCCGTGTAACCGGCAACGCCGACGCCCATGCATTCGGCGGTTGTCCAGCCTTGCGGAACCGCCACGAGCCAATCGCCCTTTACGCGCGCGAGCTCGGCGAAGCCGCCGTGATGACCTTCGCCCACGCCCCAGCCGCCGAGGATGACCTTGTCGCCTTTTTTCCATGACGGATGAGTCGAGTCGCGCACCGTGCCCGCGACATCGACGCCCGGGATCAGCGGAAACCTTCGGATGATCGGGGCCTTGCCGGTGAGGGCGAGGCCGTCCTTGTAGTTAACCGAGGAGTGGCTCACCTCGATGGTGACATCGCCTTCCATCAATTCGTCTTCCGCCATGTCGCGGATGCCGACGGTCTGGCCGCCATCGGTCTTGTCGACAATCAGTGCACGGAAGGTTTTGCTCATGGTCACTCTCTCAGATTGGATTTTCGTGGAAGGACATGGGTTGGCCCTCGGGCGTGGCCGCGACCCCGCCCATCCACATGGCGGATTTGCCGCGAACATATGTGCCAACCGGCCAGCCGGTCACGGTCACGCCGTCGTACGGCGTCCAGCCGCAGCGGCTTTCGATCCATGCGTCGCGGATCGTCTCGCGGCGTTTCATATCCACAATCGTGAAGTCCGCGTCATAACCTTCGGCGATGCGGCCCTTGCGCGCGATGCCGAAGATGCGGCCAGGGCCATGGGATGTGAGATCGACGAAACGTTCGAGGGTGAGCGCGCCTTTGTTCACATGATCGAGCATGACCGGCACGAGCGTCTGCACGCCGGTCATTCCCGACGGCGATAACGGATAGGGCTTGGCTTTTTCTTCGAGCGTATGCGGCGCGTGATCGGAGCCCAGAACATCGACAACGCCATCGGAAAGCGCTCTCCAAATCGCCGCGCGATGCTCGGCGCTCCGCACCGGAGGATTCATTTGAAGCTTGGTTCCAAGCCGCGCATAGTCGTCCGCGCACATGGAGAGGTGATGCGGCGTTACCTCGACCGTGGCGATATCCTTGTTGGCGGCGAGCAACGGCATTTCCTCGGCGGTCGAGATGTGCAGAACATGAATGCGCTTCTTCGCCGCGCGGGCAATGCGCAGGAGCCGCTCGGTGCAGAGCCGCGCCGCCTCCGCATCGCGCCACACGGGATGACTCGAGGGGTCGCCCGGCACGCGAAGGCTCTCGCGTGCGCGAAGGCGCGGTTCGTCCTCGCTGTGAAAAGCGGCACGCCTCGAAATCGCGTTCAAGATCGCCGCAACGCCGGCATCGTCTTCAACGAGGAGATCGCCTGTCGACGAGCCCATGAACACCTTGACGCCGGCAGCGCCTGGAAGTTTTTCGAGCCTTGCCAGCTCATGGGTGTTCTCGCGCGTGCCGCCCACATAGAACGCGAAGTCGCAGTGCATCCGATTGGTGGCGCGGCGCACCTTGTCGGCGAGCGCTTCCTCGGTGACGGTCAGCGGCTTGGTGTTGGGCATCTCGAACACAGCGGTGACGCCGCCCGCCACGGCGGCGCGGCCGCCGGTTTCGAGATCTTCCTTGTGCTCCGCTCCCGGCTCGCGGAGATGCACCTGGCTATCGATCACGCCCGGCAGCACATGAAGTCCCTTGCAATCCAGCGTTTCCGCGGCGAAGCCCTTCTCGTAGTGACCGATCCCGACGATCCGGCCGTTCTGCACAGCAATATCGCGCACGCCCACGCCATCGTGATTGACGACAGTTCCGCCTTTCAATACCAGATCGGGCCTCTGCATCGGGCTTCCTTGCCAAGCTGCGCACCCCTTCGTAAATGTTGGCGTGACATGACGCAACTGGACCCAATGGCCTTGAGTTTTCCCCTGCAAAAGCTCCCCGAACGCGCCGTTTTTTCGGTGACGGGCGCGGATTCCGCGGCGTTTCTCCACAATCTGATCACCGCCGATGTACTGACGCTTTCTGACAGTGCCGCCGCCTACGCTGCGCTGCTGACACCACAGGGAAAGATGCTGTTCGATTTCTTCGTGCTCAAGACAGGCGAAGGTTTCCTCGTGGACCACGCCGCCTCGCAATCAGCGGCGCTGATACAGCGGCTCTCGATTTATAGTTGCGGGCGGCGGTCACCGTCGCGCCGCGCGCCGATCTCGAGGTTGGCGTTTCGAGCGACGGGATCGAAGGGCTTGCCTATCGCGATCCGCGTTCGTCCGAGATGGGGTGGCGCTGCGTTGCGGCCAAGGGGACTCTGGCGGAAGGGTTGGGGTATCACGCGGCCCGGATTTCCGCCGGCATTGCCGATACGGACCAAGATTTGGGTTCGGGCGAGTTCTTCCCGCATGAAGCCAATCTCGATCAATTCGGCGGCGTCGATTTCGGGAAAGGCTGCTACATCGGACAGGAAGTGGTCTCGCGCATGGAACATCGTGGAACCGCGCGAAGCCGCATTGTTCCTGTAACCGGCTCGGGTAACCTGCCCGCCAGGGGAACGTCCGCCGAAGCGGGCGGAAAACCGATCGGCACGATGCTTTCATCGGAGGGAGCGAATGGTTTGGCGCTTCTCCGCCTCGACCGCCTTGCGGAATCGGAAGCGCCGCTGCAAGCGGCGGGAATGATCATTCATGCTCACAAGCCCTCTTTCGCCAAATACGATGTGACAGCCACATGAGTGCCATCACCCATGAGGACGGCGTCTGCCGTTGCGGATGGTGCGGGCGCGATCCCGTTTATGTCGCCTATCACGACGATGAGTGGGGCGTGCCCGAGTACGATTCGCAGGCGCTCTTCGAGAAACTGCTGCTCGATGGATTTCAGGCGGGACTTTCGTGGATCACGATTCTCAGGAAGCGCGACAACTTCCGCAAGGCCTTCGATGGTTTCGATCCCGAGATCATGGCGCGCTACAACAAGCGCAAGCTCGATCGGCTCATGAAAGACCAAGGCATCGTGCGGAACAGCTTGAAGATCGAAGCGAGTGTGACCAACGCGCAGGCCTATCTCGCGATCCCGGATTTCAGCGCCTATCTCTGGAACTTTCTCGATGGCAGACCGCTTCAAAACAAATTCCGCACACTGAAGAATGTTCCGGCGCAAACGCCGCTCACAGAGAAGATTTCGAAAGACTTGAAGAAGCGCGGATTCCGTTTCTGCGGGCCCACCATCGTCTACGCCTTCATGCAGGCCTGCGGCCTCATCAACGATCACCTTGTCGATTGCCACCGGCACGACGCGGTGAAGCGGCTGGCCCGGCCATGAAGGACAAGGCGCCGCGCGCGTGGCAGCGCATGCTTTCGGGACGCAGGCTCGATCTTCTCGATCCCTCGCCGCTCGATGTGGAGATCGAGGACATTGCCCATGGGCTGGCGCGTGTCGCCCGCTGGAACGGCCAGACGAAGGGCGATCATGCCTTCTCGGTCGCCCAGCACTGCGTTCTCGTCGAAGCGATCATGACTCATCGCAACCCCCAGCATTCCGCGGCCTCGCGGCTTGCGGCACTTCTTCACGATGCGCCGGAGTATGTGGTGGGAGACATGATCTCGCCGTTCAAGGCGGCGCTCGGCCTCGACTACAAGGCCTTCGAGAACAAGCTGCTCGCGGCCATTCACCTGCGCTTTGGCCTCTCGCCGGCGGTCAACTCCAAGCTCGAAGCCGAGATCAAGCTCGCCGACCGTTCCGCCGCCTATCTTGAAGCCACCCAGCTTGCGGGTTTCAGCGTGCCCGAGTCGGAGAAGTTCTTTGGCCGCCCCAAGGGCCTCGATGGCGAAGGCTCGCGCAAGTTCCACCAGCTGAAACCCCTTGCGCCGAACGAGGCGGCGGCGCTCTATCTCGGGAAGTTCAACCAACTCGTGCCCAAATGATCATCGTTTGCCCGCTCATTCACGCCCAAACCCAGATCGACACCCATGGCGCGTCGCATGTGGTGAGCCTCTTGGGCCCGAGTCGCCGCATCGCATGTTCGATCGGGTGGAGGCGGAGAAACA
>JAAURV010000109.1 GCA_012032065.1 Hyphomicrobiales bacterium | reverse complement strand
GCGCCAGACGCGCTCGGCCTTGGTCCGGCACGACCAGCGCCTTCATGCGCTGCGGGTCCTGCGTCGTCACGCCCGTCGGGCAGTGTCCCGTGTGGCAGGCCTGCGCCTGGATGCAGCCGAGCGCGAACATGAAGCCGCGCGCCGCGTTGCACCAGTCCGCACCCAGCGCCATGACGCGGGCCATATCGAAGCCCGTGGTGATCTTGCCCGAGCAGCCGATCTTGATCTTGTCGCGCAGGTTCGCGCCGATCAGGGCCGAGTGGACGAAGGCCAGCCCATCGCGGAGCGGCATGCCGAGATGGTCCATGAATTCGAGGGGTGCCGCGCCAGTGCCGCCTTCCTTGCCGTCCACCACAATGAAATCCGGCAGGATGCCGGTTTCGAGCATGGCCTTGATGATGGCCAGGAACTCCCATGGATGGCCGACACAGAGCTTGAAGCCCACGGGCTTGCCGCCCGAGAGCTTGCGGAGTTTCTCGGTGAAGGCCATGAGTTCGAGGGGCGTTGCGAAGGCCGAGTGGCTGGCGGGCGAAATGCAATCCTTGCCCATTTGAACGCCACGAATGATGGCGATCTCTTGCGTCACCTTTGCCGCCGGCAGCACGCCCCCGTGGCCGGGTTTGGCACCCTGGCTCAACTTGATCTCGATCATCTTAATCTGCCGATCGGTGACGGTGGCGGCGAATTTCGCGTCGGCGAACCGGCCCAGTTCGTCGCGGCAGCCAAAATAACCCGAGGCAATCTCCCAGATCACGTCGCCGCCAAATTCCTTGTGGTAGGGCGAAAGGCCGCCTTCCCCGGTGTCATGAGCGAAATTGCCCATGCGCGCGCCCCGGTTCAGCGCACGAATTGCGTTGGCGGAAAGCGAGCCGTAGCTCATGGCGGAAATGTTGAAGATCGACGCCGAATAGGGCTGGGTGCATTGCGGGCCGCCGATGGTGACGCGAAATGCATCCTTGGCGGCGGGTTTTGGCGCCATCGAATGATGCATCCATTCGTACTGGCTCTGATAGACGTCCTGCGTCGTGCCAAAGGGCCGCTTGTCGAGCGCTTTCTTGGCGCGCTGATAGACGATGGCGCGGGCATCGCGTGGGAATGGAGCGCCATCGTGGTCCGACTCGAAGAAATACTGGCGCATCTCGGGCCTGATCTTCTCGAAGAAGAAGCGAAGATGCGCGAGGATCGGGTAGTTGCGGAGAATGGCGTGCCGGGTCTGGGTGACGTCGCGCACGCCAGTTAGGAAAGCCAGCGCCATGAGGATGAAAGGAATGGCAAGGAAATAGAATGTGCCGGGGATCGACAGCATAGCCAGAAGGCACACCAGCGCGCCCGCGCCGGACAGCGTGAAAGCCGCGTAGCGCGGCTGGAGCAGCAGACTCACGAGTCTCATGTTACCCCCATCTCCCACGGCTTCTCTTGCCGGAAGCTTGTGCCGGAACGAGACTATACTATTCCCATCTCCCGGCCTACTGCCGTGAAAGCGGCGATTGCCGCGTCGATATCGGCGGGCGTGTGCGCCGCCGACATCTGGGTGCGGATGCGCGCCGTGCCCTTGGGCACAACGGGGAAGAAGAAACCCGTCACATAGACGCCCTGTTCGTAGAGACGCACCGCCATTTCCTGAGCCGCTTTCGCTTCGCCCAGCATCACCGGAATGATCGGGTGTTCGCCGGGGAGCAATCTGAAACCGGCGGCGGCCATTCCTGTTCTGAAGCGCTTGGCATTCTGAAACAGGCGCGTCCGGAGCTTGTCGCCCTTCTCCGCCAGATCGATGGCCTTGAGACTGGCGGCCACGATCGCTGGCGGAAGCGCGTTGGAGAAGAGATAGGGCCTAGCGCGCTGGCGCATCAGGTCGACGATGGGCTGGGAAGCCGCGATGTATCCGCCCGCGGAGCCGCCCAGAGCCTTGCCGAGGGTGCCGGTGAGGATATCGGCCTTGATGTGAGCCTTGGCCGGCGTTCCCCGTCCTTGCGGGCCGATGAAGCCGGTGGCGTGGCAGTCGTCCACCATGACAAGGGCCTCGTGAGCGTCAGCGAGCTTGCGGATGGCCGCAAGCTTGGCGAAGTAGCCATCCATCGAGAACACGCCGTCGGTGACGATGACCAGCCGCCTGGCGCCTTCGCTTCGCGCCTGTTTGATCTGAGCCTCGAGGCCGTTGATGTCGCCATTGGCATAGCGATAGCGCTTCGCCTTCGAAAGCCTGATGCCGTCGATGATCGAGGCGTGGTTGAGCGCGTCGGAGACGATGGCGTCCTGCTCGCCGAAGAGTGGCTCGAAGACGCCGCCATTGGCATCGAAGCACGCGGCGAAGAGGATTGCATCGTCCATCCGCAGATAATCCGCGATGCGGCGTTCAAGCGCCTCGTGGAGATCGCTGGTGCCACAAATGAATCGCACGGAGGCCATGCCGAGGCCATGGCTGTCGAGCGCTTCCTTTGCGGCCTCGACGAGATCGGGATGATCGGCAAGGCCCAGATAATTGTTGGCGCAAAAGTTCAGGACTTCGCGGCGCTTATCCACGCGAATGTGCGGACCCTGATGGCCAAGGATGGGGCGCTCGGTCTTCCACAGCGACTGGGCGCGGATTTGATCGAGTTCGGCGGAAATGTCGTCGAGTGTGCTCATGGCACGCATCCTAGTCCAGCGTGCTCGCGTCTCAAAGCCAAGCGTTTGAAGAGCCGCTGCCCACGTGATAGAGCGGCCTCATGAAACCCATTCACATCATCGGCGCGGGGATGGCGGGGAGCGAGGCGGCTTGGCAGGCGGTTTCCGCCGGCGTGCCCGTGGTGCTGCACGAAATGCGGCCGGTTGTCGGGACGGACGCGCACAAGACCGATGGATTTGCCGAGCTTGTATGTTCCAACTCCTTCCGCTCCGACGATGCCGAGCAGAATGCGGTGGGCTTGCTTCATGCCGAGATGCGGGCTGCGGGCTCGCTCGTCATGGCGATGGCGGACCGGCATCAGGTTCCGGCGGGCGGCGCGCTGGCGGTGGATCGCGATGGGTTCTCCGCCGAAGTGACGGCGGCGTTGAAGCGGCATCCGCTGGTGAGCGTCGAGCGCGGCGAGATCGCCGGCTTGCCGCCCGAGGATTGGGACAGCGTGATCGTCGCCACGGGGCCGCTCACGTCCCCTGCCCTTGCTTCCGCAATCGGCACGCTGACTGGAGAAGAGTCGCTGGCCTTCTTCGATGCCATAGCACCCATCGTGCATCGCGAGTCGATCGACATGTCGAAGGCGTGGTTCCAGTCGCGTTACGACAAGCAAGGCCCCGGCGGCACGGGCAAGGACTACATCAACTGTCCGCTCGGCCGCGAGCAGTACGAAACATTCGTCCGCGCGCTGATCGATGGCGAAAAGACAAACTTCAAGGAATGGGAGACGTCCACGCCCTATTTCAATGGCTGCCTGCCTATCGAGGTGATGGCGGAGCGTGGGGCGGAGACGTTGCGGCATGGGCCGATGAAGCCGCGCGGGCTTACGAATGCACATGATCCCGCTCGGAAACCCTACGCCGTGGTGCAGCTGCGGCAAGATAACAAACTGGGCACGCTTTACAACATGGTGGGTTTCCAGACGAAGCTGAAATACGCCGAACAGGCGCGGGTGTTCCGCGGCATTCCCGGATTGGAGAACGCAGAATTCGCAAGGCTCGGCGGGCTGCATCGCAACACCTTCCTGAACAGCCCGCGGGTACTCGATGACCGCCTGCGTCTCAAGGCGATGCCGCGGTTGCGTTTCGCGGGGCAGATCACGGGTGTTGAAGGTTATGTCGAGAGCGCCGCGATGGGATTGCTGGCGGGACGCATGGCGGCGGCGGAACGGCTTGGAGTTTCGTTCGCACTGCCACCGCCGGTCACAGCGCATGGCGCGCTCATCAATCACATCACCGGCGGGCACATCGAAACGACAGACCACCGCGGATCGTCATTCCAGCCGATGAATGTGAACTTTGGACTGTTCCCGCCAGTTGAACTCACCGGCAAACGTCTCAAACATGCCGAGCGCGCCGTGGCCCGCAAGCACGCCTACACTTCGCGTGCGATCGATGCCTTCCGGAACTGGCTGGGAAATGGGTTGCTCCGCGCCGCGGAATAGCTACAGCGACTCGCTCCAGGCCGATGTGAAGATGCGCCATTGGCGGCGGACCTGGAGAACCTGGGTTTCCTCGTTGAGGATGCGAAGGCCCATCTTCTTCATGCGCTCGAGATAGAGCGGCACCGTGGCGGCAGGGAGAAGCGCGGGAAGTGCCGGCCTTGGAACCAGCCATAATTTTCCACGTGCGTCTTCGAGACGTTTCACGGCGTGCTGGCGGATCTCGGCGAGCACAACCGCGAGCGACGCTTCTTTCGTGCCATCGAGAACGTTTTGCGGTCCGATCTCGCGCGCCGCCAGCATGTCTTTTGGAATGTAGCACTGGCCACGGCTACGGTGGAGCGGCAATTGCCGAAGCATCCGCGTCAATCCCAGCGCCACGCCTGTCAGGCCCGATGCTTCGGCCGAACCCAGCGCATCGTTGCCCGCCAGTATGAGCGATGCAAGCTGCATGATGGCGGACTCGGTTTCGCCGAGATAGCCTTCGAGATCGTGCAGGCTCGGCATCGGGTCGCAATAGAGGTCGAACTGCCGCGCCAGAACAATGCCGCGCAGCGCGTGTTTCGGCAGATCGCCCTTTTCGATCGCGCGCGCCAGCGCTTGCGCCACGGGATGGGGCGGCGCCTCGCGGCCGTAGATGGCATCGAGCGTATCGATCCACCATTGCTGGCGGATTTCGCCGAGCTGCGGTTCCGTGACCGCGTCGCGGATGCGGGCGATCTCGATGTTGAAGGCATAAAGCGCGTGGAGATGCGGTTGCAAATTGGAAGGCGCGAACAGGCTCGCGAGATAGCGGTCCTTGTCCGCATCGCGCACGAGGTCGAGGCAGTGATCGTTCATGCGGGCACGGGAAGGAACGCGGCGGCCACGCGCCGCCGCTCGGCAAGAACGATGTTGTAGGTGCGCACCGCGGCGCCGGTGTCCATCACATCGAGCGGGAGCCGGGCCTGGGCGAATGCTCTGCGCACGGAAGCCGGCGGGCGGCGGACGATTGCGCCGGTTCCAAGCAGAACGAAGTCGACGCTCTCACGCGCCGCCAGAATGGATTTGAAGTCGCTCGGCGTCAGCTCGCGTTCTTGCTTCACTTCCCAAGCCGTCATGCCAGTTGGCAGCGCCAGCAGCGCGCCCATGTGCTGCATGCCGGCGAAGGCGAATCCGCCGCCCCGATAGCCATCGATTGCCGCCTGGGACGGATAGAAGGCGGTCAAGAACGCCGCGCTCCCGCCCTCGCTGCCTTGACCGTTGCCGTCACCCAATCGCGCTTTGTGCTGAGCAGGATCAGCACCGGCGCCGCGACATAGATCGACGAATATGTGCCGACGACGACCCCCCAGATCATGGCGAAGGTGAAGCCGCGGATGACTTCGCCGCCGAAGATGTAGAGCGAGAGCAGCGCGATCATGGTGGAGACGCTGGTGAGCAGCGTGCGCGGCAGGACCGAGTTGGTCGAGAAATCGATCAGATCGGCGAGCGGCATCTGCTTGTACTTGCGCAAATTCTCGCGGATGCGGTCGAAGACGACGACGGTGTCGTTCAGGGAATAGCCGACGATGGTCAGGATCGCCGCGATGATCGACAAGTTGAATTCGAGGCCGATGACGCAAAAGAGGCCGATGGTGAGGATAACGTCGTGCAACAGCGACATCACCGCGCCGATGGCGAATTGCCATTCGAAGCGCATCCAGATGTAAATTATGACGCCGATGATGGAGACGACCACCGCGAGGATCGCTTCCTGCGTGAGCTCGCCCGACACCTTGGGGCCGACGGTTTCGACGCTGCGATAGTCGACGGTGGGGCCGAGCGCCCCTTTCACCTTGGCGACGGCGGCCTGCTCGGCGGCCTCGCGCCCGCTTGCGCTTCGATGCGGATCATCACGTCGTTAGGGCCGCCGAATTCCTGCAGCTCGACATCGCCCAAACCAAGCCCGCTCAATGTCGAGCGCAGAGAGTCGATGTCGGCGGCTTGCCCGGTGCGGATCGTCATCACCGTGCCGCCCTTGAAGTCGACGCCGTAGTTCAGGCCAATGGCCAAGAAGGCAAGGATCGACAGCGCGCAGAGAATGCCCGATGCGAAGAATCCAAAGCGGCTGAAGCGGAGAAACCTGATCTTGGTGTCGTCCGGAATGAAGCGGACGGGCTTCCAGAATCTCACAGCGGGATCTCCTTAGGTCTCGAACGCAAAACCCACAAGGCTGAAATGAGCCGCGTCAATGTGAATGCGGTGAACATGGTGGTGAAGATGCCGATGGCGAGGGTCACCGCGAAGCCGCGGATGGGCCCGGAACCTACGCCGAAGAGCACGGCGGCGGCGATGAGCGTGGTCAAGTTGGCGTCGAACACAGTGGTGAGCGCTTCCTTGAAGCCGATCTCGACCGAGTTGAAGGGTGTCCTCCCCCTCCTCCACTCCTCGCGGATGCGCTCGTAGACAAGCACGTTGGAGTCAATCGCCATGCCGAGCGTCAGCACGATTCCGGCGATGCCCGGAAGGGTCAGCGTAAAGCCGAAGGCGGACATCACCGCGACGAGCATGAGCAGGTTCGCAAGCAGCGCTATGTTGGCGAAGATTCCGAACAGGCCATAGGGCAGCATGATGAAGCACATGATGCCGATCAGGCCGGCGATGGAGGCAATCACGCCGGCGCGGATCGAGTCCGATCCGAGGCTCGGGCCAACGGTCCGTTCCTCGACGATCGTCAGCTTCGCCGGCAGCGCGCCGGAGCGCAGCACGATCGCGAGTTCGTTGGTTTCCTCGGTGGTGAAGTTGCCGGAAATCTGACCGCTGCCGCCGAGGATCGGCTCGTTGATGTTCGGCGCGCTGACAATTACATTGTCGAGGATGATGGCGAATGGGCGGCCGACATTCTCCGCCGTCAGCTTGCCGAAGCGCAGCGCGCCTTTCTGGTTGAAACGGAACGTCACGACCGGATCGTTGCTCTGCCCGAAGCCAGGCTGGGCGTCATTCAAATCCGCGCCATCGACGGTGGCCCGGCTCGACGTCTGCACCCACATTTTGTTCGGCAGCGCATCGAGTTGCGCTTGCGCGAGCGGCGCATCACCCTCGTTCCGCGCCTTCCTCGCGGCGATGAATTTGTCCACCTCTTCCTTCACCGGAAGTGCCGCGCAGTCTGGCGGTGGATTTTCATTGGCGGCGCCGGTTGGCTGGCTTTCGCAAAGAAGCTGGAAGGTGAGCTTCGCGGTGCGGCCAAGAAGATCCTTCACGCGCTCGGGATCCTGAATGCCGGGAAGCTGGATCAAGATGCGATCCTTGCCTTGCTGCTGGATCGTCGCCTCGGACGTTCCAAGTGAGTTGACGCGGTT
Organism: Hyphomicrobiales bacterium; assembly: GCA_012032065.1. Lineage (GTDB taxonomy): Bacteria > Pseudomonadota > Alphaproteobacteria > Rhizobiales > Aestuariivirgaceae > Aestuariivirga. Next base: position 1,462 of record JAAURV010000109.1, on the reverse strand, counting down.
CTCGACGATGCGAAGCGACTGCGTTATGGCGCGTGCAACGCGCGCATCCAGACCCTGCTGGCTGAATGCGAAAGCGAACTGCTGGTCCTGGCGCGCGAGATCGAAGAGATTGACCGGCGCGCCAGTCGAGAAAATTCCCGCGTCGAGCGGTTGGAGCAGTTCCTTGAGCTTCGTTTCCGCTTTCTCGGCGTCCTCGGGCTTGGTGATGCGGACGTTGACGCCTTCCGCAGTGCGGGCAACGGCCTGATAGCCGACCTTTATCTCACGCAAAGCCGCGCGCACGTCGCCCGAGAGTTGCAGCGTGAGTTGCTCCTTCAGGTCTTTGCGATCGATTTCCATAAGCACGTTTGCGCCGCCTTGGAGATCGAGACCGAGTGTCATCGGACGCGCTCCGATCGGCGCCAGCCAGGCCTGCTGCGCCGGCGGCAGTGCGTTGGGGAGCGCGTAGATCGCGGCGAGCACGATGCTGGCGATGATCGCGATTATCTTCCAGCGCGAGAAATGGAGCATTGGCTGGCCTTACTTCGAGTCGGACTTGACCGGCTCTCCCTTGACCCGCACATCGGCGATGCCGGAACGCAAGAGGCGGACCTTGATGTTCTCGCCCACTTCAACCAGCACTTCGTGATCGTCCACGACTTTCACAACTTTACCAACAAGGCCGCCGGAGCTCACCACCGTGTCGCCCTTCGCCACCTTGCCGATCATGGCCTGGTGCTGTTTCATCTTCTGCTGCTGCGGGCGGATGAGCAGGAAGTAGAAAACGACCATGATCAGCATGAGCGGAACGATCATTGTGAAAAGATCGCCAGCGCCTGGCGCGGCAGTTTGAGCGTAGGCAGGCGTCACGAACATGGGAGTCTCCTGGGCTGATCGGCCCGCCGTTTGCCGGGCCCCATTGGGATTGCGGGATATATAGCGGCGCTTTAGCCCAATGCAACCGCCGCCTTTACCCCAGCCGCGCCACGGGATAAGAGCCAAGTCCCATGTCTTCCAAAGAGAAATTGGCTTTGTTTGGCCGAATCGCGGACGCCCTCGATCGCCTTGCGCCCGCCGCCGGATCCACCCCTGAGTTCGCAAGGCACCCGGCCTATGTCTGGCATGCAGCGCCTCCCGCGCTTGAGCCTGTGGCCAAGGTCAACCGGGTTCCGATCGCGCTGTTGCGCGGAATCGATCAGACGCGCGATACGCTGCTGGAAAATACGCGGCGCTTCGCCAAAGGGCTTCCGGCCAACAACGCGCTGCTGTGGGGTGCGCGGGGCATGGGGAAGTCGTCGCTGGTGAAGGCGGCGCATCACGCCGTCGACTCCGAGACCGGCGGCAAGAAGCTGCGGCTTGTCGAAATCCATCGCGAAGATATCGAGAGTCTGCCCGATCTTATGGCGCAGCTTAGGGCAGCGCCCGATTTCGCTTTCATCGTGTTCTGCGACGATCTTTCTTTCGATGCGCAGGACACGTCCTA
>JAAURV010000108.1 GCA_012032065.1 Hyphomicrobiales bacterium | reverse complement strand
GCGGCTTGCGGCCGCGTGGTCACCAGATAGTCGAGCCTCCGCATCATCGTGAACAGGCTGGTGACGGCCACGTTCGCGGGCGGTCGCGGTTCCGGTGGCGGTCAGCGCGCCAGCGCCAATGGCGGTGATTGTCGCCGAGTTGCCCGCTGGCTGCCATGCTGCAATCGCGTTGAAACCGAAATGCGGCTGCAAGAACGTGTCCAGGCCAGACGGCCCCATGATGCGCTGAAGCAAACGCCCGCCGCGCTTGCCCGCGAACAGCTTGAGCCGGTCCGATGACGGAGCCGTGGGCGAGGATTGCAGCGGCAGGTCGATCTCGTTGCCATCGCTCAGGATGACGCCTGAGTTCTGAATGAGCTTGCCCGTTGCCGTGTCGAAGCGGGGAATGGCATTGTCGGTGGCCGAGGCCGGCCCCACCACATCGCCCGATCCGCCGCCGCCTCCTGCGGGTGCCGCCCATGTGCCGTCGGCGCGCAGAAAATTCGCCGTGCCGCCGCCCGATGATGGCGCCAGGCCCTTCAGCGTCGAAGTGAATGTATTGAAGAGCGCCGTCGCTTGCGTTGCCGTCAGGTCCTGAGGATCGCCGGCCGAGACCGCGCCTTTGATCGTTGCCGCCGCCATGTCGGCGAGCGCTGCATTGGTGATCGAGTTCGGGGTCAGCGTCACGATGCCGGAGGCGCCGTTCACGGTCATCGCGTTGGTCCAAGTGGAGCCGTTGGGGCTCACCTTGACACGGAAATCGTCGTCGCCCGCAAGTCCCATTTCGGCGCGGCCCGAGAAACCGTTCTGGAACAAGAGCGATGCAGTATCCGCCGCCGCATTCTTGTTGATCTTGATCTGCGCGCCCGCACCCGCATGAGTGAAGAGCGCCGCCGCGGACGACACCGCGAGCCGGTTTGTCGTGTCGGCAGTCGTGTTGATGCCGAGCATCTCCATGTTCTGCAATTCGTCAATCGCTTGCAGATCGATCCACTGCGCGCCGTCGAAGACGAGGAAGGCCGCTTCCGCCTCCACCCACAAACGCCATCCCGCTTGCGGCGTAGCAAAGCGCCAGACACTTGCTTCGCGATAGGCGATCTCGCCCGCGTGCCCGCTCCACGCGCCCGCAGGCGCGGCCGCCACGAGATAGCGGTCGCCATCCGCGGGTGTTGCCGGCGGCGAGGCGAGAGTCCGGTCGATCACCGCGAGCTGCACTTGCGCATCGAGGCGCAGAAGCGCCTCGTTGTGTGTCACATGTTTCTGCGCCTGCGCCGCTTCGATGAGCGGCAGGGCGAGATTGGGCGTATCAGGCATTGAATGTCCTCATGCTAGTGGCGCCAGGCCGAAAACGGTGGAGACTTGAGAGACGGCGATTGCCAGCGATGCCGGCATGATCCGAAATCCGCGATGATCTGCGCATCGGCGTAGCGATAGGCTGGCGCCGGGGTTGAGATGCTGCGCTTGAGAGTTGCGCCATCGAAAATGTCGAGCGCGTAAGCCTCGCTCTCTTCGCCGAGCGGCACGTCAACCAACTCCCATGCATCGCCGTCAACACGCGTGCGCCTGGTCCAGGCGAACACCAGATCGTTGCCGTCGCGAACCATTCGCAGATGGCACGGCGACAGCGGGCGCAAACCGATCACGCGCCCTGATGCGTCACCTCGCGATAGGAAGACGCCGCATGATCGTGCTGCGCGGGTCCCGCCCGCCAGATGCGCGCCAGCGCCGCCTCGGCGAGCGGCAATACCGGTTGAACGACAGCCGCGTTGAGCAGGACGAAGCGCGAGCCGACGATCCGCGACGAAAGCATCTCCGGCTCCGAGCCCGATTGAGCGCGCAGCAGCCGGGTCAGCCGGTAGCTCAAAGGCCCGATCAGTTGTGCATTCTGGAACTGGACAATTTCGAAACCAGTAGCCGCGCCTCCAATCGCCGCCCCGTTGGCGCCCGCCAGCAACTCCGCCTCGCTCACCGAGGAGAGCGCGCCCGCATTCAATGTCACCTCGATCTCATTGGCATCGTCGAAGACATAGAGCGGACCCGCCGCAAGCGGAGCAATCAAAGCGCCGCTGGTTGCCCGCGCTTCGATCAGGCGGTTCAGCGCGAAGCTCGCGGTACCCGTCTGCTTCATCAGCGCCAACTGCCCGGGCCAGGGCGTCGCTTGCGCGGCGATCCATGGCGCGTGAGGCGCTGTCGAATCGGCGAGCGGCAGGTCCATGAACAAGAGATCGGGCTTGCCGAAAATCTGTGGCGCGCCCGCGAGAATGCCGCGATCGGCCGCGTCCGCCGGGTCGTAGACCTGCGCCTCATGCGCGCGGAGCCTGAGCTTCCGCGCGATGCCGTCTTCGATCTCCATGACCTTGAACGGCGCGCCTTCGAATTCCACCGGATCGCCCGGCTCGAGGCTCACGAAACTCTGCGGCAGCGACAGCTCGAGAGTCTTCCTCCCGGCATGAATGTCGCGCAGCATGATGTCGGCGCGAGCCTGAGCTTCAGCAGCGCTCACCGCGCATGGCAGTTGCAGCGACACCTCGCGCGATGTCTCTCCCGACGCCCGCGCCTCGACCGCGCTGTTGCGGTAGTCGATGGCGGAATTGACGAAGGCAAGCCGGAGCAAGCCCGGAAGTTCGCTTTCCTGCGCGTCGGAAATGGCGAAAAGCGCATCCTCCGCTTTTGCTTCGACGCAATCGCCCCGCGAGAGGCTCATCAAGAGCCGCGATTGCGCGAACGGAAGACGAGCGCGCCGTTCGCTTCGACAACATCCGCCGCGAAGGTCTCGATCAGCGTTTCGAGCGCCTGCCGCCCGGACATGGGCCGGTCGATGGCAAAGCCGTCGATCAATCCTTCGACGCCTTCCGACACCGTGCCGGGCAATCCGTACTCGGCGCAGACCGAGGCCGCGACCTCTTCCACCGGCACAGCGCCGATGCGGCCGTTGAGCCAATGGCCCCGCGCATGGTTTTCGCCATCCGCCCACACATCCCGCAAAGCTGGAAACGCGGGCCACGGCCTTGCATCCCAGGCCCAGAAGAAGGAGCGCGACGCATCCACCATCTTTGCTCCGTAGACGGACGACACTGGATTGTGCGCGCCGGACGCGCTCCAATACTCGGCCATGGCGCGGAGATAACGCTGCTGCATCAGGTCGTCGCGCCGCCCGCTCGAATAGTGAGGCAGCAGATTCTCCGACGACTTGGCATCGGCGAAAGCGTTGGGCTGGTTAGATCCCTTGTCGACTGCGGCGCAGCCAAGCTCGGTGAACCAGATGGGCTTCGACTGCGGCGTCCAGGCCGTGGGCGCCACCGATTCGACTCCGCCCGGCCTGTTGTGGTGTTGGTTGGTCCACCAGCTCTTGATGTCCTTTACACGGAATACCCACGGCTTTCCGTACGCGCCATCGGTGATCGCCGTGCGCGTCTGGGTTTCGCGCGCCGTATCCGATGCATAGAACCAATCGTAATATTCGCCCGAAGCATTCCCCGCCTTGAGATAGGCAAGGTCCTTGATCGAAGCCACACCCGCGAGCCGGTCCAGATGCTGGGTGCCGTCGCGCCAGTCCGAGAGCGGCAGATAATTGTCGATGCCGACAAAATCGATATCGGACGACGTCCACAGCGGATCGAGATGGAAGTAGAGATCGTTGCTTCCGTCGGTGGGGCGGTAGCCCGAATATTCCGACCAGTCGGCAGCGTAGGAAATCTTCGCGCCGGGCAAAAGCGATTTCGCATCCGCGGCCAGCGTCACAAGCGCATCGACGAAAGGAAAGCTTCCGGCCGCCGAGCGAACTTGAGACAGCCCGCGGAACTCGCTGCCGATCAGAAAGCCATCGACCCCGCCAGCGAGTGCGCAAAGCTTCGCATAGTGCAGCACAAGCCGCCGCAGGCTCCACTCGATCGGGCCGGAGTAGACAACCTCGCCACCCGAAATGCTGAAATGTGAAGGCAGCGCGGTACCCACGAAGCTCGCGACCTGAATTGCGGCGGCTGCCGTCTTGTCCGGCGTTCCCGGCAGTCCGGGTGCGGGATTGCATGTGATGCGCCCGCGCCAGGGATAGGCCGCCTGCAGCGTGCCCCCATAGGGATCGGGTAGGCTGTTGCCCGCCGGAATATCCATCAGCGCGAAGGGATTGAAGATAATCTTCAGTCCACGGAGCTTCGCATCCGCGATTGCCCTTAGCACCGAAGCATCAGAAGGCGTTCCGCCGTAGGCTGGCGATCCGCTGGAGGCGGAAATCAGTTGTGCCTCGGCGCGGTTCAACCCGGCAACGCGCCAAGCCGAAGGTGACGTGTTCTTCGCCGCCTGGTCCACGCCCGGCTTCAGTTGACATACGCCGCAGCGGAGATCGTCGCCGAACCACGCCACAACCAGCGACACCGCTTCGACGTTGACGCAGCTCGCCTGCAAATCGTCGAGCGACACGGTCCAGTCGCTTCGCGTGGCCGAGACATGAGCGTTCTCGCTCGCGGTCACGCCGGGTGCCGCTTTCGCGGGTCACAATCTCGGTGTCGTAGCCGAACTCGGTTGCGCCAGGGATGATGTTCACCGCGTTCACGAGCGGCGCGGCGCTCCCTGCATCGCGCATCACCTCGAAGGAAAGCTGCGGAATGCGGTTTCCGAATTGCGCCAGCGGCATTCTCTCGAACACGATGTAAGCGGTGCCGCGGTAGGCCGGCACGTCCGCGCCCTGTTTCGCGACAATCAAACTGTCCGCCAACTGAGTTTCGGTTCCGCGATAGAGCCGCGTGGTAAAATCGCCGATATCGATCTCGCGCCCATCCGCCCACACGCGGCCGATGCGGTCGATCGGACCTTCGCAAAGCCCAATCGCGAAGTTGCCGAAGTAACTGTATTCGGTGGTTGTCGATTTGGGCCCGCTGCCCTTGGAACTCGCCTTTTCGGTGCGTGTCGTCACCACTTCTTCGTAGTTGGTGGCCCAGATCACCTGTCCCGACACGCGCATGCGGCCCCAGAGGCGCGCGATCGGCGCGCCTTCCTCCGAGGCCATGATCCGAAGATCGGCGAGACGCGGTCCTTCGCTTCTCCGCCCCTTGCCGCCGAACAGCGACTGGTCGAGGACGTTCCCGGCGATGGCGCCAAGCGCGCGCCCCACGATGCCGCCCACAGGACCGCCGATAAATCCGCCGAGCGCGGCGCCGGCATATTGCAGAACGACTGTTGCCATTATTTCTCGGTCCCCGGAAAACGAAACACGTATGCAAGCCGCCGCAGCCACCAGCCGGAGAGCGGCGCCTCGGCGACACGCGCCCCGTCCTGCGCATGGATCATGTGATCGGGACCGCTCGCGATCCCGGCGTGCTTGGCCGGCAGATGCGGCTTCCAGCGGAAAAGCAGCGCGTCTCCTTGGCGAAACTCCGTACACGGAATTTCGAGCATATGCCGCCGTCCTGCCTCGGCAAGCTGCTCGCCGCTCGTTGCCTCGGCCCAGTCGGGCGCGTAAGCGGGAACGGCCTCTGGCTCTTCGCCTTCGACTTCGCGCCACACGCCGCGAATCAATCCCAGGCAATCGCAGCCAACGCCTTTCAGGCTTGCCTGATGCGCATAGGGCGTGCCGATCCAGCCGCGCGCCGCGGCCACGATTGTCTCGCGCTTCGCCATGTCAGAGCCTGCTGCCACCGTCGTTGGCATCGCCGCGCACCGCATAGGAGCCGACGAAATCGGTTCCCGGCATGTGCGGAAAGCCGCGATAGTTGGCGATGTTCGAGAACTTCGCCTTGCAGGTCGGAAACTGTTTGTCGCATCCCGCCCGGATTTCGAAGCTGTCGTTCACGGCAACCGGGTAAGCGGCTTTCTGCCAGATCTCCACATGCACCGTATTCGCCACGCGAAACGATTTCACGTCCGCGCTCCGCCCCGCATTTGCGCCGGTCAGCCAAGCGAGCCGTCCCCGCGCGAACCAGCCGTCGGCAAAAGGATCGAGTCCCGTCACGCGAAAGCGGCGGTCATCTTCATTGGCCGCGACAACACCGGTTCCGCGAAACAATGGCTGATCGAGATCGACTCCGCAGCGCGCATCGCCCAGCACCGCGTCGCACGGGTAAGCGAAGATGCGGCCCTTGCTTTGATCCAGCACATGAGCGAGGCCACGGACTTCGGCGGTGAATGTCTGCTCGGTGCGGCGCACTTCGCCGACATGGCCCTTGCGCAACAGTATGCGTTGCGCCGGATCCTGCCAGTTGACCCGCCAGATTTCGACATCGGCATTGCGGAAGTCTCCGGCATCGAGGCGTTCGGGCGAAAGTTCCGGCGACTGCAACGCGCCTGCCGCTTCGAGATTGTCGACGGAGAGTCCCAGCGAGGACTCAATCTCGCTCGCCTCGAATCCTGTCGAGGCCTTGAAAGTCACGCCATCGAACGCGATGTCCGCGTCGTGGTCGGTAAAACCCATGGCCGCGCCGCCGGTGGGCGTCAGCTTCCAGCAATGACAGAGCGTTGTGGCGCCGCTGGCGAGGTGCGCCGCGAGTCCGGGTGGCAGCGTTCTCATGCAACGATCTCCACCAGCGGAATTTCCGGAATGTCACCCGCCGCGAACGCCGCAAGGTTGATGATCAGGCGGTCGGTATCGAAACGCACCGGCACGTCGAATGCAAATCCCGCCGTCACCGCCGCGCCCGCCGCCGGAACGTTTCCGGCGTTGAATGTGATGACACCCGTCGCGCCGTCAAGCGTGAACGCGGTTGTGGGCGTGCCGTTGACGGCTACAAGCACCGGTGCCCGGGACGGGTTTTGAAATGATGCGCGAATAGTTGCGAAGCCCGGCGCCGTAGCTCTTCACCAATTGAAACGACGCCGTTGCTCCGTCTCCCGCTCCAATCGCCTGATCGGCCGCCGATGGTTGCTGTCCAGGCGCGCAGGATTTCCAGTCGCTGTGGTCCTTCCAGCGAAAGCCGTGAAGCCGTCCGCGCCGTTCTTCGAAGAAGGCGATTGCCGCATGCACATCGTCAAGCGATCGCAGACCGTAACCCGCGTTGTAGCGGCGGCGCGAGTGGGCCCAGCGGGCGTTCCTCTCCTCGCGGCCGAACCGGTGATCACGACATCGGTGCGCCGCTCAGGCCCGCCCGATCCGCCCAGCGAGATGGCGGCGGGAAATCTGATTTCGTCAAACGCCATGATCAAAGATTCCTCTGTCCGCGCGACACCGCGCGTGCGATGCCCGCGGCGATTTGCGATTGCGATTGCCGGAAGCTCTCGGCATCGCGCGCCATGATGTTGATGGTGATGCCCTGGCCGCCGCCCGCCATGCGCACGCCGAGCTTGCCGTCGCGGCCGCGCGCCAATGGCATGATGCCTCCGGCCCCGCTTCGCCCGCGAGCCCCAAACCTCCGCGCAGCGGAAACATCACCGGACTGTTGATCACGCCGCCTTGCGCGAAGGGCTTGACGCGCCCCGCGCTTATCAGATTGCCGCGCGCATTGGCGAAGACGGAACCCAACAGATTGCCAAGCGGCCGCAACGCCTGCGACAGCGCCTGCTGCGCCAGCGAGAGAGCAATGCCGCGCAGCACATCGGAAAGTTTGCGCCCGTGAATGATGGCGGATGCGAATGAGCGCACCAGCGTCTGCCCGAAGCTGTCGGCGAGCCGGTTGAGCCCGCTCATCTCCTCGCGCAAGCGTGCGGCCGATTCGGAAAGCCCGTCGGCCTGTTCCTGAGCTGTCGTCATAAATCGGGAAACCTCTTCATCAAATCGTCAAGGCCATCGCGTGACGGCGGAGCCGCTTGCGCGCGCATCGCCATCGAGAGCTCGCGAAGCGTTGCGCTCCAGAACTCGCTTGACGAAAGACCAAGTTCGCCAAGTCCCAGATGCATCAGCCTCGCCCATGGAAACGTCTCGTTCACGGCGCGCCAAAGGTCGCGGTGAGCAGTTCAGCGACGATCTTCATGAAGCCCGCGGCGCCGCCTTCGGCCGTCATCTGCTTCACGTCCTCGTCGCTCACCTGATTGCCCGCGCCGCGCAAACCCGCTCCGATGATCTTCACTGCGTCGCTCGCGGACATGCGTCCGCCTTCGAAGCGTTCGGCGATCGCAAGTAGATCGAGCCCGCCATAGGCGTGTTCGAGTTCCGCCAATGCGCCAAGCGTCAGACAGAGCGTGTAAGCCTTGCCTCCAAGCCTGGCTTCGATTTCGCCTCTGTGCCGGTTCGCCATGTCACACCGCCGTGAAGGTGAGGGCGCCGGCGGATTCGAGCGCGAGTTCGAACTCCACTTCGCCGTCGTGGCGGCCCGCATATTCGAGCGCGGCGATCTGGAACGGCCCCTGCACGATGCCGAAATCCGGAATCACCGCCTGCCAGTCACGGATCGTGCTTCCGAAAAACAGTGTACGGACGGTTTCATCCGACGCCTGATCGCGGAAGATGCCCTGGCCCCGGATCGACGCGCTTCTCAAGCCGGCTCCCGCCAGCAGCTCGCGCCAGGCGCCGGCCGATTCCTGGCTGGTGATGTCGACGGTCGCGGCGTTGAAGGCGAGCGTATGGGCGCGAAGCCCGGCCACCGTCTGGTATGAGCCGCTGCCGGTCGAGTCGGCCTTCAGCAGCATGTCGCGGCCCTTCTGGGCTGTCATGAAATCCTCCTATGGCAAGGGTTCGGTTGCGGCGCGGAAGCGGAGCCTCGCGCCGAAATTATTGACGTCGCGCTGGATGACCCAGCTCTCCAGCCTGAGATCGACCAGCGCATGGCCTGCAAGAACGAGCGGCGCGGCATCGAGCGCGGTTTCGATTTCCTCGACGATGCCTTCAGCAAGCGCGCGGCCTCGCGCATTGGTCTTCACGTCCAGCGTCACAAAGTGTTCGTGCGCCGCAGTCCGAAGTCGCTCCGGTCGCGGGTGTCGATTGCCGCGAAGGTGACAAGGGGCGCTTGCGCGCCGCGCGGCAATTCCTCGAACACATGCGCGCCGCCGAGTTTGGCCGTGACGTGGCCGTGCTG
>JAAURV010000107.1 GCA_012032065.1 Hyphomicrobiales bacterium | reverse complement strand
AAAGACCGCGACATCGCCATGGTGTTCCAGACCTATGCGCTCTATCCGCACAAAACCGTGGCGCAGAACATGGGCTTCGCGCTGATGCTGCGATCGACGCCAAGGGAAGAGGTCGAGAAGCGCGTGCGCCGCGCCGCCGAGATTCTCGATCTCGTTCCGCTGCTCGACCGTTATCCGCGCCAGCTTTCTGGAGGCCAGCGCCAGCGTGTCGCCATGGGCCGCGCCATCGTGCGCGATCCGGCCGTCTTTCTGTTCGACGAGCCGCTTTCCAATCTGGATGCGAAACTTCGCGTGCAGATGCGCGCCGAGATCAAGGAGCTGCACCAGCGCCTCAAGACCACGACCGTCTACGTCACCCACGATCAGGTGGAAGCCATGACCATGGCGGACCGCATCGTGGTCATGAACAACGGCGTCATCGAGCAGGTTGGCTCCCCGCTCGAACTCTATGACCGCCCCGCCAACATCTTTGTCGCGGGCTTCATCGGCTCGCCCGCGATGAACATGATCAAGGGCCGCATACGTGGCGGCAAAAAGCCAGGCTTCGAGACGGAACATGGCGGGGTGCTGCCGCTTGCATCCGCGCCAGCCGGGACTGACGGGCAACCCGCGGTCTACGGTATTCGCCCGGAGCACATCGATGTCGGCAAGGGCGGCAGCGTGAAGGCGAGCCTGGCCGTCCTTGAGCCCTTGGGTTCGGAAACCCAAATCTTCGCGCGTCTTGGCGACCAGAAAATCGTCTCCGTCGTGAAGCAGCGCTTGAGGGCGGAGCCGGGCGAGATGTTGCCGCTCATCATAGATGCCGCGGCCGTTCACCTTTTCGACGCCCAATCCGGCGCGCGGCTGTGACTCCCTGAAAGTCAGGATGAGAGTTTTCGAGCGGCTGCGCGCGTGCCCGCCCGCAAGGCCGAAGGCAAGTCTTTCATTTCGCACAATCCGGCACAGAAGCCGGCCAGAAACGCATCGCCGGCGCCGACCGTCGATCTGACTGCAACGGCTGGCGCGGCTTCATTCCACGCTGTCTCGCCGTCGCTCGCCGAACTTCCGGCAGCGCCTCGCGTGATGACGGCGATGCTGTTCAAAACCTTCGCGGCTGCCAGAACATCCGCCGTCCCCGCCAGCGCCAGCGCTTCGCTCTCATTCACCAACACGATGTCGCTCAGCGCGAGAAGTTGACGCAGCTCTTCGTTCATCGCAAGTGGCGGAGAGGCATTCAACACCACACGTGCCCCCATTTCCTTCGCGGCCCGCGCCGCCGCCACGGAAAGTGACTCTGGAAGTTCCAGTTGAAGCAAGAGCATGTGAAGCGGCGCCAGTGCCGTCACGCAGGCCCCGACGTCCTCCATTTTCATGGCCGCGGCCGCGCCGGGAAAAATCAGCGACGTGTAACCCTCAGGCGACGACAAGACGGTGCTTGCCCCCGTCTGCTTGTCCTCGGCCACTTCGATGCCCGAGCAATCGACGCCGCGCGCCTGGAGCGACGAGAGCAAGCTTCGCCCAAACTCATCGCCTCCCAGCCTCGTCACCATGAATGCTTCTGCTCCCATCGCCGCGCATTCGACAGCTTGATTTCCGCCTTTCCCTCCTAAGCCCATGCTGAATCCATGCGCCATGCCGGAACGCGCCTTCTCCGGCAGTGTCCCGGCGTGCGCGATCAGGTCCATGTGCACGCTGCCGAACACGGCGATGCGCGGGCGTGGATTCATTTTGCGAGAACGGCATCGTGAAAGATGCGCGAGGCCTCGACCGCGTTCTGTGCCGCTTGCGCGCGCCGCACGTCGTCCGCGTTCACGCGATCCACGAGCGCGGACAGGCGTTTCATCATCGCCAAGTTGGCCGCGCACTCCGCCGCGGGGTCGAGCCTGTCGGGGAAGGTGTCGAAATAAATTGTCCCTTCAAAACTGCCTTCTTTCAACGTCCACAACAGCTCGACGGTTTGCCAGAGAGTGACCGTGCCCACCATCAGGCCGTCATCGGCTTGGCCATATCCGTCGTTGATATGAACACCGAACAGTTTGCCCTTCGCCAGAGCAAGCGATGCGGCGAAAGCCGGGTTTTCTTGCGCCATCAAAAGATGGCAGTAGTCGAGCGTCACTCCAAAGTTGGGCAAGCCCACATCGGCCACGGCGATCAGGGCCTCGCCCATGTTGCTGACGAGAGAGCGTCTGCGCGGATCCGACGGCTTGTATTCGACACTTACTCTGACATTCTTGGAGATCGATGCAACGCGTCTGAATCCATCGATTTCCATGTTCCACAGCGCGCGATAGTCGCACTGAAAGGGATAGTCGTATCCGTCCGGCCCCATCCACAGGATCACATGATCGATGTCATGCTGCGCCGCCTTCTCCGCCGCTTCCATGGAGATGCGCATTGCCTTGTCGCGATTGGCAGCCGTTGGATGCGTAAATGCGCCATGGGCATAATCCGGCCCATCGTAGCGCAGATTGAGCGCGGTGACCGCAAGCCCGCTATCACGCGCGGCCGCCAGGAGATCTTCGTTCTCGCCCATGAAGTGCTGCGGGTAGTTCAACTCGACGGCGGAGATGCCTTTGACCTTCGCAACCTCGCGCAGTGCCGCGGCCGCGCCAATTTTCTGGCCTTCTCTGATCCGGAACGAGTTGAGCCTGGTGGCATAACGTTGAGTCATGGCGGTGAGGAGTCCCCGAAGCTGAAGCAAATCGCCTCACATTGACAGGCTTTCGGCTGCGGGCATAGTCTCATGCGGCTTCAACGGCGTCTTGCCCCTATCGGACGGCCGCTTGCAAGTTCATGGGAGGATAAGATGAAAGCCGATCTCTACAATCTGATGACGACGCGCCGCCGCATGATGCAAGGCACGGCGGCCATAGCGGCGCTCGCGGCCACCGGCACGGCAACGACGACGCCTGCCGCGGCACAGGATGTGCGCGCCGCCATTCTCGCAATTCCTGGCGTCGGCAAAGGCCAGCCGACGGACGCCGATTGGCAGAAGGTCGGCGAGATGTGCCTTGGGCCAACGAAAGGCAATGTGCAGCAGGCGAATTCGCCGGTGTCGAGCTGTCGTTCATGGGCCTCAACAACCAGAACGTCCACAACGTGCTGTTCCGCGGCTTGTCGAAAGCCTGGGCCGATTACACCGGCGCGAAGATCAACTGGATCGATCTGGCGCAGGCCGACTACAACGCGCGTCTTCAGCAATCGATCGCCACCGGCACCGTGGACTTCGACGTCATCGAAATGGGCGCGCCTTTCGAGGGCGACGTGTGCGGCAAGGGCCTCGCCTCCGAAATGCCGGACTGGGTCAAGACGCAGATCGATATGGACGACTATGTGGGCTATCTCAAAGCCCCGGTCGGCACATGGGATGGCAAGACCTATCGCATCTCTTGCGACGGCGACTGCCACAACTTCAACTACCGCTCGGACGTATTCGCCGACAAGACGCTGGCCGACGAATGGAAAGCATCCGGCGGTGCCGGCGAGTGGGGGCCGCCCAAGACCTGGCAGCAGGTCAACGCCTACACCAAGTTCCTCAAAGGCAAGAAACTCGAAGGCCAGGATCTCTATGGCTACCTCGATCCCTGCAAGGGCTGGGGCGGCTTCGCATTCTACTTCCTCGGAAGCCGCGCCACCGCTTACGCCAAGCATCCGGACGACAAGGCCTTCCTGTTCGATCCCGACACCATGAAGCCGCGCGTCAACAACGCCGCCTGGGTGCGCGCCATCCAGGACGTGCTCGACTCGCTGCCATCCGAACCTGCCGATCAGCTCAATGCCGATCCGGGAACGACGGGCTTCCAGCAGTTCCTTGCCGGAACGGGCACCATGTTGTCCTGGTGGGGAGACATCGGCTCGAACGTCAACACCAATGACTCCTCCGTCATTCAGGGCAAGACGGCGTTCGATATTCTTCCGGGTTCGGATGATGTCTACAACGCCAAGACCGGCGCCTGGGACAAGCTTTCGTCAGGTGCCAACTACGCGCCGAACATGGCCTATATCGGCTGGGGCATCTATGTCATGAAGACCGTCGATGCCGACGAGAAGAAGAAAAAAGCCGCATGGTCTCTCGCCGCCCATCTCGGCGGCAAGGACATCTCGCTGTGGATGGCCGCCTATCCATCGGGCTTCCAGCCATACCGCAACAGCCACTTCACCATCGCGGAGTGGGTGAGTGCCGGATACGAAGAAGCTTTCATCAAGAGCTATCTCGACTCGCAGATGAACTCCTACAATCATCCGAACGCCGCGATCGAACCGCGCATTCCAGGCATCTTCCAGTATTACTCCGTGGCGGAAGACGAGCTTGCGAAGATCTATGCAGGCCAGGCAACCGCGCAAGCGGGCGCCGACGCCATCGCGGCGGCGTGGGAGAAGCTCACCGATCAGTTGGGCCGCGAAAATCAGGTCAAGCTCTACAAGGCCTCGCTTGGCATGTAACTCACTCCGCCCCTCCCCGATTCGCGGGGAGGGGCAGGGGTGGGGCAGTTAAAACATCAACGCTCAATGACCAGCACCGCTTCCACTGGCCGCGACGCAGTTGCCGCACTTGTCTCGGACAACCGCCAGCGCACCGGCACGCTTCTGGTCCGCAGCGCGACGGTTGTCCTGTTGGCGCTCGCATCCATGCAGACGCTCTTCTATGCCGGGCTGCTGCCCTTCGGTTTCCCTAACTGGCTTCCAATTCTCATCGCCTTCGCGCTGTGGGGCGCGGCGCTTTCCGCTGGAAACATCATGCGCTACGGCGAGACCGGCTGGCGCGCGCTGTTCATACTGCCGGCGCTGCTGTTCACGCTGGCGCTTGTCATCTTCCCCACCCTCTTCGGGCTTTACCTCGCATTCACGGACTGGAACCTGTCCTCCGCCACGGGCCGCCAATTCAACGGCCTCGACAATTTCCGCCAGATGTGGGGCCGATCCTTATTTCTGGAACGCGCTCGGCAATATGGTCTTCTATGTGGCGACTGTGCTGGTGCAATACGCTATCGCCTTCGGCCTCGCGCTATTGCTGAACGCCGACATCAAAGGCCGCAAATTCTTCCGGGTGGTTTTCCTCTTGCCCTTCATGCTCTCTCCCGTTGCCGTGGGCTGGATGATCGGCAAGTCCATGCTCGAGTATCGCTTTGGCCCCGTCACGCGACTGTTGCGCTGGTTCGGTTGGGATGAACCGACGCTTCTCACCTCACCATGGTTGGCCAAGATCACTGTCGCGGCGATGGATGCCTGGGTTTGGATCCCCTTCATGGTGATCCTGCTGCTGGCGGGGCTGCAAGCGCTGCCCAAGGAAATTCAGGAGGCGGCAAAGGTCGATGGCGCAACGGGCTGGCAGAACTTCTGTCAGATCACGTTTCCGCTCATGCTGCCGGTGAGCGTCACGGCCATCGTGCTCCGCATCATCTTCCAGTTGAAGCTTGCCGACATCGTCATCACCACCACCTCCGGCGGGCCGGGCGGCGCGACGGACACGGTCTCGAGCTTCATCTTCCGCGAATACAAGGACCGCTCGAATGTCGGCTACGGCACGGCGATGGCGGAGGTCTATCTCATTCTCATCATCATCTTCATCGCCCTCTTGCTGAAGTTCACCAGCAAATACATGCAGAGGCCGGGCGTATGAGCGAGGGTCTCAAGAAAACGCTGATCTACACCGCGCTTGCCACGTGGACGGTGATTGCGCTGTTCCCGATCTTCTGGACATTCTCGACCACCTTCAAGGTGGCGAAGGATGTGCAGCTCGGAAACATCGTGCCGTGGTGGCAATACACGCCCAATTGGCTGGGGCTTCGTTCGATCGGCCTTTCGCCCGACACGATCTGGAATGACTCGACGCCACGCGCCGAATTTCTCGCCCGGTTCTGGAATAGCATTCTTGCTTCCCTTGGGGCGTCCCTGCTGGCGTTGATCACCGGCTCCACGGCGGCTTATGGCTTGAGCCGGTTCGAATACAGATGGAAGATCTGGAAGAACAGCGACATTTCGTTTTTTTTCCTCTCGCAGCTCATTCTGCCGCCCGTCGTTCTCGCCATGCCATTCCTCGTGCTCTACAAGGAACTGGCGCTGCTCGACAATCTTTTCGGCCTGATCATGATCTACGCTTTGATGGTGCTGCCTATTGTGATCTGGATCATGCGCGATCAGTTCAATTCGATTCCGCCCGAGCTCGAACAGGCAGCCCTGGTGGACGGTTGCTCGTCATGGGGCGCGTTCCTCAGGATCGTCGTGCCCATCGCGCTGCCAGGCATGGTGGCGGCGTTCATTCTCTCGGTCATCCTGTGCTGGAATGAGTATTTCTTCGCGGCACTTCTGACAAGCACCAAGGCAAAAACCTTGCCCGTGATGGTGGCGAGTCAGACGGGATCGCAGGGCATCTCCTGGTGGGCCATGGCCGCGATCTCATCCGCCGCCATTCTGCCGCTCATTCTCATCGGCATCTTCCTCGAGAAATACATCGTCAAGGGTCTTACGGCGGGCGCGGTGAAGTAGCATGCATATCCGTTTCGAGTCCAAGCAGGAGCTTCTCGCCAAAGCCATCAAGTTCTGGAATCCGGACAAGACGAGGTTCTGGCAGCAGGCCGGAATCGATCTCGTCATCGACAAGCGTGAGGGCTATTTCCTTTACGACATGTCGGGCCGCCGGCTTATCGATTTGCATCTCAATGGCGGCACCTACAATTTGGGCCATCGTCATCCGGAACTTGTGCAGACGCTCAAGGACGCGCTCGATCATTTCGATATCGGCAACCACTGGTTTCCTTCGATCGCGCGAACGGCGCTCGCCGAAGCGCTCATCAACATTTCGCCGGGAATGACCTACGCGGTGTTCGCGCCGGGTGGAGCCGAGGCCGTGGATATCGCGTTGAAGTCGGCGCGCTACGCCACCAAGCGCCGCAAGATCGTGTCGATCCTCAAGGGTTATCACGGCCATTCGGGCCTGTCGGTCGCAACCGGCGACGATCGTTTCACCAAAATCTTCCTGGCGGACAGACCCGGCGAGTTCATCCAGGTCCCCTTCAACGACATCGAAGCGATGGAGATGGCGCTGAAGGGAAACGACGTGGCGGCGCTCATCATGGAGACAATTCCGGCGACCTACGGATTTCCCATGCCGAAGCAGGGCTATCTCAACGCCTGCCGCGATCTCTGCTCGAAACATGGCGCCATGTACATCGCCGATGAAGTGCAGACCGGCCTGATGCGCACCGGCGAGATGTGGGGCTGGCAGGCTTATGGAGTCCAGCCCGACATCATGGTCACCGCAAAAGGCCTCTCTGGCGGGCTCTATCCGATCAGCGCCACGCTGGTGAACGAACGCGCAGGTGGCTGGCTCAATGAAGATGGCGCGGCGCATATTTCGACAACGGGTGGAGCGGAGTTGGGCTGTGTCGTCGCTCACAAGGTAATCGAGATGCTGCTCCGGCCGGAGGTCAAGGCCAATGTGGATTTCGTCACCGGCTTCATGCGCGATGCCATGGCGGAGATGATGAAACGCCACGGCGGCATCTTCACCGGCGTGCGCCAGAAGGGCGTGATCCTCGGACTCGAGTTCGGCGAAAGCGGAGAAAACGCCGTGGCCGTTTCCCGCGCGCTTTACGAAAATGGCGTCTGGGCCATATTCTCGTCGCTGGACAAACGCGTATTACAATGGAAGCCGGGCATTTTACTCACGGCTGACCTCTGCAAGGAAATCATGGAGCGCTTCGATGCCGCCATGCCGCGCGCCAGAGAGTTGATGCGTTGACCGGCTTCGATTCGCTTTCCCATGAACAGCAACTGCCGGTCCTTCTGGAGTTGGCGGAGCAGGCGGCGCAGCTCTATGAATTGCCGCGCGGGCTTTCGGTCAAGCTGATCAATCTCTCGGAGAATGCCACTTACAAGGTTGAGGCCGCCGATGGCCGGCGCTGGGCTCTTCGCATTCATCGCGATGGGTATCATCCGAAGACGGCGATTGCGTCGGAACTTTCCTGGCTGATGGACTTGCGAAACACGGGCGTGGTGACAACACCCAGGCCGGTGAAGGGCAGGGATGGCGAGATCATCCAGGAGCTCCGGCACAGCTTGATGCCGCGGCCGCGGAACATTGTGCTGTTCGACTGGGAAACTGGAAGCGAGCCAGGCATTGGCGAGAATCTGTCGGAGCCGTTCGAACTGCTGGGCGAAGTGACGGCGCGGATGCATCTCCACGCGAAGTCGTGGAGGCGGCCATCGTGGTTCACGCGGCTGACCTGGGATTTCAGTAGCGCTCTGGGAGATGACAGTCCGCATTGGGGGCGCTGGCGCGACGGGATGGGCATCGATGCGGCGAAGGAAGAACTCTTTGGCCGGACCGCGGAGTTGATCGGAAGGAGATTGTCAGCATACGGAACAACGGCGGATCGCTTTGGCCTCATCCACTGCGATCTGAGGTTGGCCAATCTTCTGATCGACGGCAAGGCCGTGAAGGTGATCGATTTCGACGACTGCGGCTTTGGCTGGTACATGTACGACGCGGCGACGCCTGTTTCGTTTTACGAGCACGAACCGCAAGTGCCGGACCTGATCGAGAGTTGGAAGGCGGGCTATCGCCGCGTGATCGCGCTTTCGAAGGAAGACGAAGCGGAAGTCCCGACCTTCGTGATGTTGCGGCGGCTGCTGCTCGTTGCCTGGATCGGATCGCACCACGAAACCGACCTCGCCAAGTCCATGGGTTTGCCTTACACCCAGGGCACGGCGGGTTTGTGCGAGAATTATCTCAAGCGATTCAGCGGATTGTAAGAATAATCCCTTGATGTGAAAATAGCGATTAACACCGTACGGTGTTTCTGCCATATTGGCGCAAATTCCGGACGTGGGTCCCGAATTCACCACTCCCCAGCAATAGTCTTGCAATGTCACGAAGACGACGTAGGGCGCACGGAGGCCGACGGTCCGCTAAGCCTGAGCCAGCGCGTCGAGGCTTTCGGGTAAGATCTGCCCGCCATC
>JAAURV010000106.1 GCA_012032065.1 Hyphomicrobiales bacterium | reverse complement strand
ACTTTTGGCAACCGAACAGGCACGGGAACTCCGCAGGAACGCAAAACCGGCGGAACGGCGGCTTTGGGGCTATTCTCCGGAACCGCAAGCTTGGCGGATACAAGTTTACGCAGCAGTATCCAATCGGCCCCTATTTCGCCGGCTTCGCCTGCAGGCAGCGGAACCTTGTCATCGAAGTGGACGGCAGTGCACATCCCGATCAAGCCGGCCATGACGGGCCCGGGACGAGTACATGATGAGGGCGGGCTACTCCGTGTTTCGCGTCGCGGCCATCAGTGTGCTGAAGGATCGAGGCGGTATCCGCAACAGCCTGCTCGCGGTGCTGGAGAACCGGATCGAGGACTTTGCCGATGCACCGGATGCAGCTCTCGCGCAGAGTACCGAAATGCGCGCTTCGGTTCACAGATAGGTTCGCGCATGCTGATTTCGCCGCCCGCCCATGTCTGGCAGCGAAGTCCTTCCGCTGCTATACGGCCTCTTTGCAGGAGGAAGCCCCATGCCGCTGTCGAACATGGCCGTCCGCGATATCGAGACGGTGATCCATCCCTATACGAATCTTGCCGGCACCGGGAAACCGGGCCGCTCATCCTCAATGAAGGGCGCGGCATCTATCTCTATGACGACACTGGAAAGCGCTACATCGAAGGGCTCGCGGGGCTGTGGTGCACCGCACTTGGCTACGGCAACGAGGAGTTGGCCGAGGCGGCGGCGCAGGCGATGCGCAAGGTTTCGTTCACGCACGCCTTCAGCGGCAAGTCTCATGACGGAGTGATCGAGCTTTCCGAAAAGCTGAAAGAGTTGTCGCCGGTTCCCGCGTCGAAGGTTTTGTTCGGCACGTCGGGTTCGGAAGCCAACGACATGCAGCTCAAGCTCACCTGGTACTACAACAATGCGCGCGGCAAGCCGGAGAAGAAGAAAATCATCTCGCGCCAGCGCGCCTATCATGGCGTGACCATCGCCACCGCTTCGCTCACCGGGCTGCCATGGGTTCACAACGATTTCGATCTGCCGATCGCGCGCGTGCTGCACACGTCGTGCCCGCATCACTATCGCTTCGGAAAGGACGGCGAGAGCGAAGCCGAGTTCGGCCAGCGCATGGCGCGGGATTTGGAAGACCTGATCCTGCGCGAAGGGCCGGACACGATTGGCGCGTTCATCGCCGAGCCCGTGATGGGTGCGGGCGGCGTTATCGTTCCGCCTCAGGGTTACTTCGGGAAGGTCAACGCGATCCTCGCGAAATACGACATCCGCTTTATCGCCGACGAAGTGATTTGCGGCTTCGGACGCACCGGCAAATGGTTCGGAAGCGAGACCTACGGCATGAAGGCCAGTTCGATCTCGATGGCGAAGGCGATCACGTCGGCCTACTTTCCCATGTCGGCGCTCACCATCGAGGAAGAGCTCTATCAGGCGATGCTGGAGGAAAGCCGCAAGCTCGGCACGTTCGGCCATGGCTTCACCTACACGGCGCATCCGGTTGGCTGCGCCGTGGCGCTCAAGGCCATCGAAATCTACGAGCGCGACAAGATTATCCCGCATGTGGCGAAAGTATCTTCTGTGTTCCAGGCGCGGCTCAAGGCGCTTGGCGATCATCCGCTGGTTGGCGAGGCGCGCGGCGTGGGGCTGATCGGCGCTGTCGAGTTGGTGGCGGACAAGGCTGCGAAACGGTCCTTCACTCCGGCGCATCAAATTGGCATCAAGTCAGTAAACGCCATTCAGGAGCAAGGCGTCATCGTGCGCAACATCCAGGATACGCTGGCCTTCTGTCCGCCGCTCATCATCAGCGAGGACGAAATCCACGAAATGTTCGACCTCGTGGAAAACGGCCTCAACGCGATGGAGCAATGGGTGCGCAAGGAAGGCGCGAGGAGCGAATGAGCCCGCGCCGCGCCCTCGTCGCCTGGGGCGGCTGGGAAGGCCACACGCCCGAACGCTGCGCTCATATCGTGCGCGACATTCTGGCGGGTCACGAGTTCGAGGTGAAAGTTGCGAACGGAACGGCGGCGTTTCTCGATCCCGCGCTTTCCTCGCTGTCGCTGATTGTTCCGATCATCACCATGTCCGAGATCGCGAAGGAAGAAGTGGAGGCGCTCACCGGCGCGGTGAAGAGCGGCGTTGGCCTCGGCGGTTTTCACGGCCAGATGTGCGACAGTTTCCGCAAGGAGACCGAGTACCAGTTCATGACCGGTGGCCAGTGGGTGTCGCACCCCGGAAACATCATCGACTACAGGGTGAACATCGCGAAGCCGGACGACCCGCTGGTGCAGGGCATCGGCGATTTCGAATACAGCTCCGAGCAGTACTACATGCATGTCGATCCCGCCGTCGAAGTGCTGGCGACGACCACGTTCACGGGCGAGCATTGCGATTTCGTCAAGGGTGTGGTGATGCCGGTCGTCTGGAAGAAGCGCTACGGCAAGGGCCGCGTGTTCTATTCCTCGCTCGGCCACACGGCGGATGAATTCGCCGTGCCGCAGATGCGCAGCATTGTCGAAAGGGGGCTCTTATGGGCAGCACGTTGATAGCATCCGAAACCGAACTGCGTTCCAGGTTCGGCACTGTGCACACGCTGGCGACAACGAAGTCGCGGCCCGCGCTTGACGTCCATTCGCGGCGTTTCATTGCGCTCTCGCCATTCCTCGTCATCTCGACCGCCAATGCCGAGGGCAAGGCAGACGTGAGTCCGCGAGGCGATCCGCCGGGTTTCGTTCAGATCGTTGACGACCATACCATCCTGATCCCCGACAGGCCCGGCAACAACCGGCTCGATACAATGGCCAATATCGTGGCCAATCCCAATGTGGCGTGCCTGTTCTTCGTTCCGGGCTTCGAGGACACGCTGCGCCTCAACGGCAAGGCGCGGATCACCGAAGATGAGACGCTGCTTCGCCACTGCGGTGTCAACGGCAAACAGCCGAAGGCCGGTATCCTCATCACCATTGAGGAGGTGTTCCTGCATTGCGCCAAGGCATTGAAGCGCTCGAAGCTCTGGCATGACGACTACAAGCAAAACCGCTCGCAGATGCCTTCCATCGCCCGCATCATTCTTGAACAGACTTGCGAGGGTGGGGTGAACGAAAAGGAAGCAGCGGCAGCCGAAATCGACGTCGAGTCGGACTACCGCACCGGCCTCTACTAGAGCAACCGGCGGTCATTCGACCGCCGGTAAGTTGCTCTAGCAATTTGAATCTGGCGCATAACTGAACGCTCAAGTGATTCCACTTGAGCGCGTTATGCGCTAGACGTAGATCAGCCAAATCGCGGCGAAGTGGCAGGCGGCGGCGGCCACCACGAAGGCATGCCAGATGGCGTTTTGGAACTTGAGCCGCGACATCAGGTGAAACACCACGCCCGCCGTGTAGAGCAGCCCGCCCGCGAAGATCAGCATCATCGCCGAATGCGGCAACACGGCCATGAACGATCCAATGGCGAAAACGCCGGCCCATCCCAGCATCAGATAGATGCCGATGGAAATCGTGTCGAAGCGGCCGGGCAGCAGAAGCTTGAGCGCGATGCCGGCGGCAGCGCCCGTCCACACCACAGCACCCAATCCCCATGCGAGGCTCGTGCCGGCGAGTTGGACGAGCAGCGGCGTGTAGGTGCCGGCAATCAAGAGAAAGATGGCCGAGTGATCGAAGCGGCGCAGAACCCATTTGAGCCGCGAGGGCGGCGTCATGTTGTAGGCCGCGGAGAACCCGAGCATCGACAAGAGGCACGCGGCATAGACCGCGAGTGCCGCAATCTCGCCGCTGCTCCGCAGTCGCGCGGCGGTCGCGAGTAACAAGATACTACCGACTATTGCAGCCGTGATCCCCACGATGTGAACGCCGCTGTCGGCAAACCTTTCGGCCGCCGAAAAGCGGCGCTGGCTTGCGAAGTACGGATGTATTGTGTCCTGTGCCGTCATGGCGGAAAGCCTAGCAGAATGAATTTGGCAAACCCAAGATGCGATGCGCCATCACGGTGAATTATTCGGCGCCGTGACTTTTTTTGCGCAGGACCAGAAGATTGTACGTTGTCATCGGCACCTGCATCTTGAGCAGCATGGCGCGGAGTTGTTTCTCGAGCGCGGCCACCGGAGGAATGCGCTTGTAATAGTGGTGGCCGACATAACCCACATGCTGCACGAGATCGAAGCCGAGGCTTTCAAACTTCTGTTCCAGCCTGGCGCTCGGCGCGCCGCAGTTCTTGTAGAACGCCTTGAACTTGCCCTGGATGCCGTCGAGGTCGCGGTTCGCTTGCAAGCGGCGCACGATGCCGGTCGACAAGCTCTCCGGAATCATCCGGTTCAACGTCAGCGGAAAATTGTTGGGCGACGGATAGAAATGCACGCTGAGGCCACCCGGCTTCAGCATGAGGGCGAAGTTGCGGTGCGCCTGCTCCGACTTCTCGATGTGTTCGAGAAACATGTGCGAGAACAGAAGATCGAAATCGCGGCGCACTTTTTTCGCTTCGAAGTCGGCGGCGCGGCAGCTGATGTCAATCCGCACCTTGTCATATTGCGGCGGGGCCTTGTCGAGTTCCTCCCGCGCGATGTCGAAGACAGTGTAGGCGAGTTTCCGCCGCGATACGAAGTCCGCATCGAGCATGGGATGCGCGCCGCCGCCAATGTCGCCGACCACGCGGAGATCGTTCTCGGCAATGAGATGCTTCAGATAATCCGATGCCCTTTCCCAGCCGGGAAAATTCTCGGTGTCGTCCAGTTTCCGTTTGACCTGTTCCCGGCTCATGCCTTTTCCCCACTCGGCATGCGAAAATGCGGGAGGCAGGTTAAGGCTTCGATTCCGGATATGGTTAACCGCTCAGATGCGTTCGATGGGCGTCACATAGCGGTCGCGGCGTTCGCCCCGGCGGAGCAAAGTCACCTTGCAATCGCGCCGCACCCTGGTGTGGTCCAGCGCTTTCAGCAGATCGTCGATGCCAAGGACGGGACCGTCGTCGAGTGCGATGATGAGATCGCCCGATTTGATTTCGGAGATTTCCGCCGGGCCACCCTTCAGGACCGACATGACACGCACGCCGGAGCGCTGATCGACGCCGGCATGGCGGGCGATATGACGCGGGATTTCCGTCTGCGCGCCCTCAACGCCAAGCGACGCGCGGCGCACGCGGCCATGCTGCAGAATTTGACTGAGCACATGAAGGGCCGTGTTGCTCGCCACCGAAAAGCAGATGCCTTGCGCGCCGCGGATCACCGCCGTGTTGATGCCGATGACGCGGCCCGCCGAGTCGACCAGCGGCCCGCCGGAGTTGCCGGGATTGAGCGCCGCATCGGTTTGGATCACGTCATCGATCAAGCGGCCCGTCGCCGCGCGCAGGCTTCGGCCCGTAGCGCTCACAACGCCTGCGGTCACGGTCTGCTCGAAGCCCAGCGGATTGCCGATCGCCACCGCAAGCTGGCCAACGCGCAAATTGTTTTCGAGTCGTGAATGGTGAGGCCTGGCGCTTGCAGATGCGTGTCGGTCCGCAACACCGCGATGTCCGTGTGCGGATCCTCGCCGAGGATGCGCGCCGCAGCTTGCTGACCATCGGCCAAACTGACGTGGATGGCCTTGGCGCCGGAAACAACGTGGCTGTTGGTGAGGATCAAACCATCGGACGCGACAACGAGACCGGAGCCAATGCCGCCGCGATTCTTCTGGACGGCGATATGCACGACGGCGGGCCCGGCTTTCGCCACGGCTCCCATTACGGCTTGCGAGTAGGCATCGAAGAGCGGGGCATCGTCAACCGTGCGCTCGGGAGAAAGATCGTCGAACATTCAGGTCACTCCGGACCCCCGCCCGGAGTGGGTGATATGGGTAGCGGCTAGAGCCCTGCCAAGGCCTGCTCGATATCGGCGATCAGGTCGTTCACGTTCTCGATGCCGATCGACAGGCGCACCAGATTGTCAGGGACCGGACTCGCGGGACCCTCCACGGTTTTCCGGTGTTCGGCGAGGCTTTCGACACCTCCGAGCGAGTCGCGGGCACGATCACCTTGAGCCGCGTGCAAAAGCGTTTTGCATTCTCAAGGCCGCCCTTGATGAGAAGCGACATCATCCCGCCGTAGCCATCGCTCATCTGGCGGCGGGCAGTGGCGTGGCCCGGATGGCTGGAGAGGCCGGGATAAAGCACCTGCTGCACGTTCGGATGCGCCGAGAAGTGCCGCGCGATGGCGAGCGCGTTCGAGGACGATTGACGATAGCGCACGAACAGCGTGCGCATCCCGCGCATCAGCAGCCAGCATTCGAAGGGCGGCAAGGGCGAACCCATCTTGGTGCGGAGCGTGGCGATGGATTTCCAGCGATCCGTGATTTCGCCTGTCGCCAGCACGCCGGCCAGGACATCGGAATGGCCGTTCAGGTATTTGGTGGCCGAGTGGAAGACGAGGCCGGCGCCAAGCGATAGCGGCTGCGTGGTGACCGCGGCGGTGGCAGTGGCATCGACGCAGAGAATGCCGCCCGCCTCGTGCGCGAGTTCGGCAGCAGCGGCAATATCGATCACGTCCCAGGTGGGATTAAGCGGCGTTTCAATCCACACGAGATCGGCCTTCTGGCCGCGCAGCGCGGCGGCCATCGCATCGGGATCGCGGGAATTGAAGAGGGTCAGGGAAATGCGGCCCAGATCGCGGAGCCTCACAAACCAGTCGCGCGTGCCGTAATACATGACATCGGGAGCGACGACGCGGGCGCCCCGCGGGATGGTTTCGCAAAGTGCGGCAATCGCCGCCATGCCGGAGGCGAAGAGCAGGGCTTCCTTGCCGTTCTCCAGGGCGGCGATGGCGGCTTCCGCCTGCCAGAGCGTCGGCGCGCCGTTGCGTTGATAGTTTTCCTTCAACTTCGGCTCATAGTTTTCGTCGCGGGCATAGGTCGTGGCGAGATAGAGCGGCGGCACGACAGCACCCGTTGCCTCGTCCACGGCCTTGAGCGCATGCGCCGCGATGGTTTCGGGGCGCAGTTCGAAGTTAGACATGCTGGCCGCCATTGATGTGAAGCTCCGCGCCGGTGACGTAGCTCGATTGATCCGTGCACAGAAAATAGATGGCCCGCGCCACTTCCTCGGCTGGCCCAGCCGGCGCTGTGGGATTTGCGCCACGAGCTTTTCGGTGCCGGGCGAGAGGATCGAGGTTTCGATCTCGCCCGGTGAAATGGCGTTGACGCGGACGCGCGCGGCCGAAGTCGGCCGCCATTTCGCGGGTGAGCGATGCGAGTGCGGCTTTGGAGGTGGAATAAGCGGCGCCGGCGAAGGGGTGCACGCGCGAGCCGGCTATGGACGTGACGTTCACCACCGCGCCCTTCGCTGCGGTCAATTCATCTATCAAACCCCGCGCGAGCATGACGGGCGCGAAGAAATTGATCTGGAAGACGCGTTTCCAATCCTCCTCGGCGGTATCGATGGTGTCGAGGCGCGCGCCGCCGTCTTTCTTCGGACTGATGGCGGCGTTGTTGACCAGCGCATTGAGGCGCGAGCCTTGGGCCTTGAGCTTCTCCTTCATCGAGGCGATGGCGCGATGGGTATCTTCCGAGGATGCGAGATCGACGACGATGTGATCCTCCGGTCCCGCATCCCAAGGGCAGTCGTCGGGAAAGGGATGGCGCGAACAAGTGATCACGCGCCAGCCCGCCGTCGAAAAGCGCTTCACCGCCGCATGCCCGATGCCGCGCGACGCGCCGGTCAGGATTAAGGTCTTCCTTTCGTCAGTCACGCTCCACCAGCGGCCGGTGACGTATTTGTGAAGCACAGAGGAAAGCAGAGTTTGATAGGGGATGCCTTCCTGGATGGCTTTCACTTTCAGCATGTCGATGACTTCGTCGCTCAATCGCACCGTGATTGGCACCTTGCGGCGCGAGTTTGCCAACACGGCACTCCAGTCAGCCTGCGCTTCTTCACGGGACATGACTTCTTCGTACTGGCCACGCTCCAGCGCCTCTTCGAGCTTGCGCTCCTCGTCGTCTAGGTGCGGCGATCTTGGCCTGCGGCTACTGCGGTCCATTCTTGAACCCTCCATACTTCTTGTTCAACACCCGGCTTGGAAAAATCGTCTTCAGGAATCGAACACCTTTCTCTTCGACATAAGGAACAGCGTGAACATAGCCGTTCACCCAGATCACGAGCATGCGCTGGTGCGGATATCGCTTGCTTGGCGAGGCGATGTTGGCCAGCACTTGCTGTTTCTCGATGGCAACCTCAATCTCCTCGAATCCCAATCCGCGCAGTTTTCTCAGCTGCTCGCTTTTCGCGGGATCCCACTTGAGGACATCTTTCTTTGTCATACATCGTAAATACAATGTATGACCAATTTATGTCAATGGCCGTTACGGATAGTGTCGATAGCACACGATATGTCCGGTTTATGTAGCACACGATCTGTCCGGTAGGTTTGGCCTTTGCAGGGAGGCCCGAGATGCGCCGGACGGAAGCCCTTCAGGGTGTGCGGATGATCAAGTTCTTGAGCATTTTGAGCCGTTACGAGGCGGCGGAGTTCTCGCAGTTGGAGGCGGCGGAGTTGTTGGGGATGAGCGAGCGGACGTTCCGGCGCTGGTCGCGGCGCCATGAGGAGGATGGCGAGATGGGGTTCCTCGACCGGCGGCTTGGCAAGGCGTCGGGCAAGCGGGTTCCGGTCGACCGGTGCGACGAGGTGGAGGCTTTGTACCGCACGCGCTATGCCGGGTTCACGGCGAAGCATTTCCACGAGCACCTGGCGAGCGATCACCGCTTTTGCTGGAGCTACAGCTGGACCAAGGCTTTCCTGCAGTCGCGCGGCCTGATCGCCAAGGCCAAGCGGCGCGGCGCGCACCGGAGGAAGCGCGAGCGCCGGCCGCTGCCCGGCATGATGCTGCACCAGGACGGCTCGCGCCACGCCTGGCTCGCCGGCCAGCCCGCCCTCGACCTGATCGTCACCATGGACGACGCGACCTCGGCGATCTACTCGGCCTTCCTGGTCGAGGAGGAAGGCACCGCCTCGAGCTTCCGGGCGCTGAAGGAGGTGTTCGGCGAACATGGCCTGCCGCTCAGCCTCTACACCGACCGGGGCTCGCATTACTTTCACACCGCCGCGGCGGCGGCGCGGTCGACCGGGCGCGCCCGA
>JAAURV010000105.1 GCA_012032065.1 Hyphomicrobiales bacterium | reverse complement strand
CTTTGCAGGCTGATGCAGGAGCACCACGTGAGGTGGCAGGCGAACGCCACGACCTGCCGCGCCCCTTCCATGTGCTGGCCACGCAGAACCCGATCGAGCAGGAAGGCACCTATCCGCTCCCCGAAGCCCAGCTCGACCGTTTCCTCGTGCAGATCGACGTGCCCTACCCCGCCCTCGATGCCGAACGCCGCATGCTGTTCTCGACCACGGGCACGGAAGAACAGGAAGCGAAGAAGGTGCTGACCACTCCTGAGCTTCTCTCGGCCCAGCGCCTCGCACGGCAGATTCCGGTCGGCGAACAAGTGGCCGAAGCGATCCTGCGCGTGGTGCGCGCCGCCCGTCCCGGCCCCGATGCGGACGAAGTCATAAACAAGACTGTCGCCTGGGGGGCCATCGCCGCGCGCCAGCCAGGCGCTCATGCTCTGCGCCCGTGCCCGCGCCCTTTTGCAGGGGCGGCTCGCTCCAAGCATCGACGATGTCGAGATGCTGCTCGAACCGGTGTTCAAGCACCGCATGGCCCTGAATTTCGCAGCCCGCGCCGATGGCCACACCGTGCAAGGCACGGTCGCCCGCCTCAAGTCGCTGCTCGCCTGAGGCCCATATCGATGTCCGGGGCTTCGGCCTTTCAACTGAACAGCCGGGCGGAAGCAGCAACGCACACGCTGCCGCCGCTGCTCGTCGAGGCCGAACGCGTGGCCGCGACCGTGATCCTCGGCGTCCATGGCCGGAAACGCGCGGGGCCGGGCGAAAGCTTCTGGCAATACCGCCCCTACAGCTTCGGCGACTCGACCCAGCGCATCGACTGGCACAAGTCGGCGCGCTCTGATCGCGTCTATATCCGCGAGAACGAATGGGAAGCCGCCAACACACTGTGGCTCTGGTCATCGCCCTCGGCAACCATGGACTTCAAGTCGCATCTCTCGAGCACAACCAAGCGCGACCGTGCCGAACTGGTGGCGCTCGCGTTGGGCTCACTTGCCGTTCGCGCCCATGAGCGGATCGGCGCCATCGGCTCGCCCATGCAGCCCGGCCATTCCCGCGGCACCCTTCTCCGCATCGCCGAGTGGATGCTGCTGCATGAGGGCCCGCCGCTTCCGGTGATGGGTCCGGTGCAGCGCTTTTCGAGTATCGTCGTGCTCGGCGATTTTCTGCAGCCCATCGAAGAAATCGCAACCGCCATCACCCGCATGGCGGCGACTGGAGCCAGCGGCCATATCGTGCAAGTGACCGATCCCGCCGAAGAATCTCTGCCCTATGATGGCCGCGTCGAGTTCCGCGCCGTCGAAGGCCCCCTACGTTATCTCGCCGACAAAACCGAGTCGCTCCGCGACGCCTATATCCGCAAGTTCAACGAACATCGCAATGCGCTTCGCGAATTGGCCCGCCGCGTCGGCTGGAGCTTCACCCTGCACCGCACCGATGAATCCGCCATCAAGCTTCTGATGACGCTCCACGCGCTTGTGGGCGGCACCAAGAGCCGCGCCTTCGGAACGAGCGCCTCGGCATGATGGCGCTGTTCGAGCAGATCGCCTTTCTCAACCCGCTGGCGCTGGCAGCGCTCGCTTTGCTGCCGGTCATCTGGTGGCTGCTCCGCTTCACGCCGCCGGTTCCGCAAAGCGTCAAGTTCCCGCCGCTGCGCATTCTGCTCGGCCTCGAAAACAAGGAGCAAGAGTCGGACAAGACCCCGTGGTGGCTCTTGCTATTGAGGCTCGCGATTGCGGCACTCCTGATCCTCGGCGTCTCCTATCCAGACTATGCCCCGGGCCGCTCGGCGGCTGTGGGTTCAACGCCGCTGCTTCTCGTGGTGGACGATAGCTGGCCCGCGTCGCGGCAATGGAACGAGCGCCGCGAAGTGATGAAGGAGCTGCTGCAAGCCGCCCAACGCCAGGGAGCGCCGGTAACGCTTGCGGTTACCGCACCCGAAGCGCGCGCTCCCGAACTCGCACCCAAGACCGCAGCCGACTCGTTGACCCGCGCCGCAGCATTGGAGCCGCGCGCTTTGCCACCCGCACGACTTGCCTTGCTCGCCAAACTCAACGAAACCTTCGCAACGCCGCAAGCGCTGCGCGTGATCTGGATTCCGATGGCATCGACAATGGCGATGCCACGGCCTTCGCAAGCGGACTCACGAACTCGGCGGCGGCCGCGCCGAGGTCGAAACCATCGTCCCGGACTCTGCATCGCTTCCGCTTGCCATCGGCAAGCCGGTGATCGACGGAGGTGCGATTGCAACATCGGTGCATCGCGCAGCACCCGCACCCGCCACGCCCCTTTCTTTCGATGCCCTCGCCTCTAACAGCCGCCGGCTCGCTTCCGCTCCGGTCGAATTCGCAGCCAACGCCAGCGAAGCGAACGTGAAACTCGAATTGCCGCTGGAACTCAGAAACGAAGTGAGCCGCCTCGAAGTGGCGGGGCAGGAAACGGCTGGCTCGGTATTCCTGATGGATGACCGCTGGCGGAGAAAGACTGTGGCACTGCTCTCAGGTTCCGCGCTCGAAGATGCGCAGCCGCTGCTCTCGCCGCTCTATTATGTCTCGCGCGCCATGGAGCCTTATGCCGAAATGTCCTCGCCGCCTGATGCACCGGCTCTGAAGGAAGCGCTGACCGCGGGAGTCTCCATGCTGGTGCTGGCCGATATCGGCGTGCTTCCGGCGGACAGCCACGACGCGGTCAAGGCCTGGCTCGAAAAGGGTGGCCTGCTCGTGCGGTTCGCCGGACCCAAGCTCGCGAGCGCCACCGACGACATGGTGCCCGTCACCCTTCGCCAGGGTGGCCGCTCGCTCGGCAGTGCCTTAAGCTGGGAGTCGCCGCAAGCGCTTCAGGATTTCGGCGAGAAGAGTCCCTTCGCCGGCCTTGCGCTCGACAACGATGTGCGGATCACCCGCCAGGTGCTCGCCGAACCCGACGCCGGCTTGCAGGAACGCATCTGGGCCAGCCTCGCCGATGGCACGCCGCTGGTGACCGCAAAACAGGAAGGCAAAGGCAACATCGTGCTGTTCCATGTGACCGCCAATGCCGACTGGTCGAACCTGCCATTGAGCGGGTTGTTCGTCTCCATGCTGAACCGGCTGCTCGATCTCGCTCCCTCTGCCGGAAGCGCATCCGCCGCCGCCGCACCGGCAATCTCGGGCGAAGAACAAGCCTACACGCCGCGCCGCGCACTCGCCGGCGATGGCCGCCTTGCCGATCCTCCAGCAGACGCGCGGCCCATTCCAGCCAACGCCATTGATGCGGCAACACCATCGCCGCAGAATCCGGCGGGCATCTATACGCGCGGCGCCAGCGAGCGCGCCATCAATCTCCAGACCGCGCCGGAGAACTACAAGCCCATCGCCGCCCTTCCGGCGGGCGTCGCCATGCGCGACTTGAAACCATTGCCCGCCATCCCACTGGCGCCCTATCTCTTCACCGCGGCCTTCATCCTGCTGCTTCTCGATTGCCTCGCCGCGCTCGTTCTCGGCGGCGGCTGGCAGCGCCTGCGTGGAGCGAATGCAGTGGCGCCGCTGCTGCTTCTCGGCGTCCTCATGCTGCAACCGCCACCCGCCATGGCGCAGGCGGCGGATGACTTCGCCATGCAAAGCACGCTCCAAACCCATCTCGCCTATGTCCGCACCGGAGATCAATCGATTGACGACACCAGCGCGCTCGGCCTGAAAGGCCTGGGTCTCATCCTGACGGAGCGCACCTCGGTCGAGACAGGCGAGCCCATGGGCATCGACATCGAGAAGGACGAGATCGTCTTCTTCCCCCTGCTCTATTGGCCGGTGACGCCAGCAAGCCCCGTTCCCTCCGATGCAGCGCTGGCACGCATCGATGCCTTCATGAAAAACGGCGGCACCATCTTCTTCGATCTCCGCGAAGATGATGCGGAAGCGCTTTCGAGTGGTGCTTCCGCATCCGCCGAGGCATTGCAGCGCATGCTGGCCAAGCTCGACATTCCCGCCATCGAGCCCGTGCCGCCCGGCCATGTGCTGACGAAATCCTTCTATCTCATGCAAGGCTTCCCCGGCCGCTACGCGCAAGGCCGTCTCTGGGTCGAACGCGCCGATGAGCGGGGCGCGCTGGCTGGCAATGCCGATGGCGTCTCCGCCATCATGATCGGCTCCAACGACTATGCCGCCGCCTGGGCGCTCGACGACAACGGTCAGCCGCTCAATGCCGTGATCCCTGGCTCGGACGATCAGCGCGAAATGGCATTCCGCGCTGGCGTGAACATCGTCATGTACGCGCTGACCGGCAACTACAAGGCCGATCAGGTGCATGTGCCGGCGTTGCTGGAAAGGCTCCGGCCAGTAATGAACCTCGGCCTCTCCTTCGATCCCTTCTTCGGCTGGACCATGCTGGCGGTCCTTGCCGCACTTGGCATTGCGGCCGCGCTCGTGCTCGCTTACACCAGATCGCGCGGCTGGTACTTCCGTGCACTGACGATCGCGCTGGCGCTCCTGGCGCTGGCCAATCCATCGATCCGCAGCGAAACCCGCGAAGCCTTGTCCGACATCGCGATCGCCGTAATCGACCGGAGCTTGAGCCAGAACAACGGCAACCGCACCGAACAGGTGAACGCCGCCGAGGAACGCCTCAAAGCCGCTGCCGCCGCTCTCGGCAACACCGAACTCCGCGTGGTGACAGTCAAGTCCGGCCAGGCCATCGAGGATGAAGGCACGCAGGCTTTCGCCGCCCTCTCCCGCGCCATGGCCGAAGTGCCGCCCGAGCGCTTCGCCGGCGCCATCATGTTGACCGATGGCCAGGTGCATGACGTGCCGCAGGATGTGGCCAAGGCCGGCATCGCAGGCCCGCTGCACACGATCGTCACCGGTAGCCAGAGCGAGCGCGACCGCCGCATCGTCGTCGACCAGGCGCCGCGCTTCGGCATTGTCGGCAAGGAACAGACGATTCGCTTCCATGTTCAGGAAACCGGCGGCCCTAACCAGCCGATGGATGTCACCATCACATCAGGCAGCGGCCAGTCCGTCACAATGTCGGCGGCTCCGGGCGCGCAAGTCGAAGTGCCGGTGCTGGTCGATCACGGCGGTCAGAACATCTGGGAAATTTCGGTCGCCCCCCTCGAAGGCGGCGAGGTGTCGCTGCAGAACAATCTCGCCATCGTCGTCGTTGACGGTGTGCGCGACCGTCTCCGGGTGCTGCTCGTCTCCGGCGAACCGCATCCCGGCGAGCGCACTTGGCGCAATCTGCTGAAAGCCGATGCCTCCGTCGATCTGGTGCACTTCACCATCCTGCGTCCGCCCGAAAAACAGGATGGCACGCCGATCAAGGAGCTGGCGCTCATCGCCTTCCCCACCCGCGAACTCTTCATCGACAAGCTCGAGGAATTCGACCTCGTCATCTTCGACCGCTACCGCAGGCAAGCGGTGCTGCCGCTCAACTATTTGGCCAATGTCGCGAACTACGTGTCGCAAGGCGGCGCTGTACTGATTGCGTCTGGCCCTGATTTCGCGGCGGAGGATGGCCTCTACAATACGCCGCTCGCCGATGTGATGCCGGCAGCACCCCTGGGCGGCGTCTTCGAAGGCGGTTTCCGGCCCGAAATCACCGAGAGCGGCAAGCGCCACCCGGTGACGCGGGCACTTCCCGGCGGCGAAGGCGAGACGCCGAGTTGGGGCCGCTGGTTCCGCGTCGTCAATGCTGCCGCCAATATGGGCGACGTCGTGAT
Source organism: Hyphomicrobiales bacterium (assembly GCA_012032065.1). GTDB lineage: Bacteria > Pseudomonadota > Alphaproteobacteria > Rhizobiales > Aestuariivirgaceae > Aestuariivirga. The sequence goes on along the minus strand of JAAURV010000105.1, from coordinate 3,418 downwards.
GCAGGGTCCGGAGGAACGGCCCTTGCTCGTGCTCTCGCGTCAGGGTGAAGGCCGCGTGGCGCAGATGTTGTCCGATCATGGCTGGCTGTGGGCGCGCGGCTTCGAAGGCGGCGGACCGCAAACCGAACTGCTCCGCCGCATCGCTCATTGGCTGATGAAGGAGCCCGATCTCGAGGAAGAAGCTCTGGGCGGCACACAGTCCGCCGGCAAGCTCACCATCGAACGCCGCACCATGGCATCGAGTGCGAAGCCCGTCACTGTTACTTTGCCGTCTGGCAAGGAAGTCGAAGTGCCTCTCGTCGAAGAAACGCCCGGCATCTGGCGCGCCGCATCGACATCGAGGAAGCGGGCCTGCATCGCCTCGGCGACGGCACGCTGAAAGCCGTCGCCGCCGCAGGCGACGCCGATGCCCGCGAAGCCTCGGACATCATCGCCACTGCATCGCGCTTGCAGCCCGTCGCGGATCAGACCGGCGGCGGTCTCGCGTGGTTCGAAGACGGCATGCCGCGCCTCCTCAAGGTCGAGAAAGGCCGCACCATGGCCGGCTCCGGCTGGATGGGCCTGCGCGACAACAACGCCTATCGCGTCACCGCCGTAACCGAACTCCCCCTCTTCGCCACGTTAGCCGCCCTCGCCGCCTTGCTCGCGGTACCACATAGCGCAGGCTGCCGCGAGGGCCGCTAGGCGTCATCCCGCTCCGGTGCATGCCAGGCCGGATCGCCCTCTTCCTTTGCAGCGCCGCGATCGGCGCCAAGCACCTTCGCGATTTCCGCCCGCGCGGTTCGCGCGATGTCGATGAGCTTGCTTTGATCTCCATGATGAGGCGCTGACGTCCGCAGCAGCCTCTCGTCGATCGAACGAAAGAGATTGGCGGCGCGCTGCGCCTCGAAGGGATGGTGGCCGAGTGCCGCCAGCGCATCGCGGGCCAGATCGACGGACGATGAGAACAGTTCGCGGTGGATATTTTCGACTCCGGCGTTAATCAGCTCATAGGCATGGGTGCGATCGATGGCGCGGGCGAAGATTTTGATCTTCGGGAAATTGCGCTGCACCGTTTCGACGATCGCCATGGATTTCTCGCGGTCGTCGATGGCAAGCACCAGAACCTCAGCCTCACGCGCGCCCGCAGCATCGAGAAGATCGAGCCTTGAGGCATCGCCGTAGAACACCTTGAAGCCGAATTTCCGCAGCGCGTCGATCTGCTCCGCGTCGTGATCGAGCACCACCGCCTTGACGCCATTCGCCTGAAGCAACCGCCCCACTGTCATTCCGAAGCGCCCGTGCCCCGCAATGATGACGCGCGCCTCGCTCTCGTCGATCGTGTCCGCCTCGCGGATGCTCCCGCCCCTCGCGAACATCGGTTGCATCACCTTGTCATCGAAGAGCATGAGCAGCGGCGCCAGCGCCATCGAGATCGCCACCGCTGCCACCAGGAGGCCCGCCAAATCGGCATCGAGCAGCTTGAGGCCCAACGTGAAAGAGATCAGCACGAACGCGAATTCACCGCCTTGCGCCAGCGAAAACGAAAATCGTGAAGCATCTGCCCAATTCATGCGGAATAGCGGTGCCAGCGCCACCAGCACCGCAAGCTTCACCAACACAAAGCCCACCACGGTTCCAATCAAAGTCCCCGGCACCCGCAACAGCAGCGAGAAATCGATGCCCGATCCCACCGCGATGAAGAAGATTGCCAAGAGCAACCCCTTGAATGGATCGAGATCCATTTCGAGCTCGTGCCGGTATTCGCTTTCCGCCAGAACCACGCCCGCGAGAAACGTGCCAAGCGCCGCCGACAAACCCACGAACCCCATCAGCAGCGTGATGCCGACGACGATCAGCAGCGCAAACGCTACGAAGATTTCGCGGATGCCGGTGCCCGCCACCCAGCGGAACAGGGGCCGCATGAGATAACGCCCGGCGAGAACGATCGCCGCCACCGCAACGAGCACCGCAACCGCCTGTAGCCACCCGGGCAGCCCGGAAATGAACGATCCGCCATGGTCGTCGCCGGCCTGCGCCACCGCCAGAAGCGGCAGCAGCGCCAGCATCGGGATCACCGCGATATCCTGGAACAGCAGCACGGAAAACGACGACTGCCCGGCCGCCGTCTTCAATAGCCCCCTCTCGTTCAAACTCTGCACCACGATCGCCGTCGACGACATCGCCAGGATGAGCCCCGCCGCCAGTGCTGCCTTCCACTCAAGCCCCAACGCCAGCGCAGCGCCCCCAATCGCCGCCGCCGTAAACGCCACCTGCAATCCGCCCAATCCCAGAATGGGTTTGCGCAACTCCCACAATTTCGAAGGCTGCAATTCGAGGCCCACGAGGAACAGCATCACGATCACGCCGAACTCGGCAAAATGCATCACGTCGGCGCCCTCGCTCCCCACCAGACCGAGAACGCTGGGCCCGATCAGAATGCCGGCCACGAGATAACCCAGGACGGAGCCAAGCCCCATCCGGGCGAAGAGCGGTGCCGCAATCACCGCCGCCGCGAGATAGACGAAGCTGCCGAGTAGAAGATCCTCAAGATGCATGTTCGCGGACCTTGCGGGCGGCCACGAAGCCGGCGGGCAGCGCATAGCCCTCCGCCAGATGCTTCAGCGGATCGAGCCTGCCATCGCGAAGCCCGGCGATCAGATCGCGATACTGCTCCGCCCGCCCGCTCAATGTCGCTGGATCGAGTTTGCGGCCTGAGTGAATGACGAAAGGCTGAAGCCAGCCCATGCCGCAGAGATAGGCGGACTGATCGAAAGGAGCGAGTAGTGCCGCGATCCGGAAGCGGTTCCTCCCCTTGGAATGATAGGCATCCTGCGGGCCACCTGTTGAAACCGCATTGAGAAGGAACTTGCCATGAAGCTTGTTGCCGCCATTACCATAGGCCCAGCCCTCCTCGAGCGCGATGTCGAGCCATTCCTTGATGATGGCGGGCGAGGAATACCAGTAAAACGGATGCTGCAGCACGATTAGGTCATGCGTTAGCAGCATCTCCTGCTCCCGCGCCGCATCGATCATAAAACTCGGATACTCGGCGTAAAGATCGCGCACGGTCACCTGCTCAAGGCCAGAGATCGCCGCAAGCATGGCCTTCTGCACGACCGACTGGCGGAACCTGGGATGGGCGAACAGCACGAGAATTCGCATCGCAGGTTTATTGGCGGAGGTGGTGGGGATGTCAAATGAGAGCGGCGAAGATACGGACCCCTGGCCTGTCAGGATGGCAGGCACGGGATTCTTCGACTCCCCCGCGCGGCGCCGGAGAAACTCCCCAAACGAAAAGAGCCCGGGACCACCGCCCCGGCTCCTGAACTCTCTAACGCCTACTCAATTACTGGCGGTACTGCTGGATCCGCGTTGTGCGCAAGCCCGCAAGGCCGTGCCTGTCGATCGAACGCTGCCAGCCGAGATACTCCTCAAC
>JAAURV010000104.1 GCA_012032065.1 Hyphomicrobiales bacterium | reverse complement strand
CCGCCGCGGCGAGAAGCCGGTAGCCTTTATCGGCAAGGGCGTCACCTTCGATACCGGCGGCATTTCGATCAAGCCGGCGGCGGGCATGGAGGACATGAAGGGCGACATGGGAGGTGCCGCCTGCGTCACCGGCCTCATGCTGGCGCTGGCCAAGCGGCGCGCCAAGGTGAATGCCATCGGCGCGGTCGGCCTGGTCGAGAACATGCCGGACGGCAAGGCGCAACGGCCGGGCGATGTGGTGAAATCCATGTCTGGCCAGACCATCGCGGTTTTGAACACCGACGCCGAAGGCCGCCTCGTTCTGGCCGATGTGCTTTGGTACATCCAGAGCAAGTTCAAACCGAAATTCATGATCGACCTGGCGACCCTGACCGGCGCCATCCTGGTCGCTCTCGGCAAGGAACACGCCGGCCTCTTCTCAAACAACGATGAACTCTGCGAGCGTCTGTCGAAGGCCGGCTTGGCGACGGGCGAGAAGGTGTGGCGCCTTCCGCTCACACCCGAATACGACAAGATCATCGATCACGACGTGGCGGATGTGAAGAACACCGGCGGCCGCTTTGCCGGCTCGATCACGGCGGCGCAATTCCTCCAGCGCTTCGTCAACAATGTGCCTTGGGCGCATCTCGATATCGCCGGTACCGCCATGGATGCGCCGAAGACGCCGATCAGCCAGAGCTGGGGTTCCGGCTGGGGTGTCAGGCTGTTGAACCGCCTAGTCGCCGATCACTACGAAGCGCGCGGCAAGTGACCGACGTCTACTTCTATCATCTCGAACAGCAGCCGCTCGAAAAGGTGCTGCCGCGTTTGCTTGTGGCAACGCTCGAACGCGGCTGGCGCGCCGTCATCCAGGCGGGAAGCGAGGACCGTTGCGAGGCGCTGTCGTCGCTCTTGTGGACCTTCGATGAGGCAGCCTTCGTGCCCCATGGCACCGCCGCCGATGGCCGCGCCGCTTTACAGCCCATCTGGCTCACGCCCATGGACGAAAACCCGAACAGCGCCAACGTGCGTTTCTTCGTCGATGGGGCAAGGCCCGCCGCCGTCGATGGCCTCGAGCGTGCCATGATCCTGTTCGACGGCGCCGACGAATCCGCCGTCACCGCCTCGCGCGAGGATTGGAAACGCTTCAAGGCCGAAGGCCACGCCATCAGCTACTGGCAGCAGGACGAGGGCGGGCGCTGGCAGAACCGGGCGGGCGGCTAGCTTCACGCTGCGGAATGCCCTACGATCATTGTGGGGGCACTGATTGTGAGGCAGGGGAATGCCGTCCAAACCGGATAGGCCGAAGCACGTTCGCGGCTTTCATCATGTGCTGGCCGCTGAACATCACGCCATCAACACGCGCCGTGCCCGCCTCGAACGCCCCGCAATCAAAGGCGTCCCGCCGGAGCTTGCCGAAGATGCGCCCGATGAAATTCCCGAAGACGATGAAGACGAACGAATCCGCAAGGTCTACGTCGCATCTCAGGTCTTCGATACCGTGGGCCTCTCGTTTTCGGGCGGCGGAATAAGATCGGCCGCCATTTGTCTCGGCGCGGCGCAGGCGCTCGCGGATAAGGGCCTTTTCGATCGCATCGATTATCTCTCGACCGTGTCCGGCGGCGGTTATGCCGGAACCGCCATCTCGACCGGCATGAGCGAAACCGGAGAATTCCCTTTCCGCGACCAGGGCGACCGCAGCGATCCGCCAGCCCTCGGACATGTGCGGAATTTCTCCAACTATCTCATTCCCACCGGCTTCTGGGATGTGATGTGGAATGTCTCGATCTATCTCCGGGGCCTGGTCACCAACATCCTGTTCATCGGCCCGGTCTTGCTGCTGCTTGCCGCGATCACGCTGTTCGTCAATCCGACCTATGTTTCACTCTTGAAACCCGGCTATGATGGCGCGGATTGGCTCAACAATCTGCTCTTCTTCGATACCGCATTCGGCGTAACCATGACGCTTGCCGTTCTCCTCGGCGCGCTCTTCGTCGTCTGGTCGGTGGCGCGCGCCTTTCAGGAGCGGAAGCCGGAATTCTCAGGTTACGTCTTTCGTGCTTGCGGAATTGGACTTGTCGTGGTCGCCGCGTCCGCCTTTTGCGAGCTTCAGCCCTTTGTGGTCCGCTGGCTGCCTGACTCGGGCGCCGCAACCGCGTCCTCGGCGGGAACCGGGCTTGCCGAACTTTTGCGCGGTCTCGTCAAAAACTTCGGCGTCTGGCTGGCTCCGGTCGTCGCCGCCGTCTCCTTCGCGTCGAAATACCTGGGCGACGCTCTCAAGACCGAGAAAACCGAAAAGACATGGAAGGCATGGATCGCCCGCCTGGCGAACAAGGCGGTGATCTGGATTGCCGCCCTGGCGCTGCCGCTGCTGCTTTGGTTTATCTATCTCAATCTGGTTTACTGGGGCGTCATGCCCGACAAGGGCATCGAACCCAATCGCGCGCCCGCGATCGTTGCAAAGGCTGTCGGCATCGTCGATTTCATGAGCGTCAAGGGGCACCCCAAATACGCCATCGCCTATCTCGTGATCGGCAGCGCGATGCTTGCGCTTTGGCTTCTGCAGACGCCCAACGCCAACTCGCTTCACCGGCTCTATCGCGACCGCTTGAGCAAGGCGTTTGCATTCGCGATGAAAGACGATGCCGTCGAGGCGCGCGACACCATGAGGGTGAGCGAAATCGATGTCCGGAACGCGCCGTATCACATTTACAACGCGGCTCTGAATATTCAGGGTTCCGAGAAAGTGAACCAGCGCGGCCGCAACGCCGATCTCTTCCACTTCGGTCCGCGCTATTCCGGCAGCGAACTGACGGGTTATGTGCGCACGCCCGCCCTCGAAGGCGTGGATCCCGGATTGAACATTGCAACCGCGATGGCGGTGTCGGGCGCGGCGGTGTCCTCGAATATGGGATCCGAATCGATCCGTCCGCTTTCGTTCACCCTGGCGCTGATGAATTTCCGGCTCGGCTACTGGACGCGAAATCCGCGCGAAGTGCACCAAGGCAAGATCGTCACGCCCAAGATCTTCTACCTGGTGAGCGAGATTTTGAGTTTCCTCGATGAGGAAAGCACGCATATCTACCTCACCGACGGCGGCCATATCGAGAATCTCGGACTCTACGAGTTGCTGCGCAGGCGCTGCCGTATCATCGTCGCGGTCGATGCGGAAGCCGATCCCGAACTGAACTTTCCGGCCTTCGTAAAATTGCAACGCTACGCGCGGATCGACCTTGGCATCAGGATTACGCTGAAGTGGGATCAAATCCGCGCGGTGTCCCGCGAGGCGCAGTCGGGAAAGGCGAAACCCGCCTCGGGCCCGCATTGTGCCATCGGACGTATCGACTATTCGGAAACGGTATCTGGCGTGCTGATCTATGTGAAATCGTCGGTGAGCGGAGACGAAAACGATTATATCACCGACTACAATCGCCGCTTCGAGCCATTCCCGCATGAAACGACGGGCGATCAGTTCTTCAGCGAAGAGCAGTTCGAGGTCTACCGCGCACTCGGCTTTCACATGATGAAGGGCCTTTTCCTGGGCGACCAGAACGTTCAGACCATCGACGAAGGGCTTCAGATGATGAAGCCGGGCGCCAAAGGCTTCGGCGTCGATGAGACGCTGGAGTTGTTCGGCCTCAAACCCGCCGCACCGCAAAGAGCAGCACGAAAATCCCTGCAAAAGCCGAAATCAACGACCCGCAAATCACGCCAAGCCTCACTTGATTGAGAAGGGCTGCGGCCCTCGAAGGCGAGCGAGCCGATGAAGAGGCTCATGGTGAAGCCGATGCCGGCGAGGCAGGAGACGCCCAGCATGTGCATCCATCCGGTGTTTTCGGGAAGGCGCGCGACGCCCATCGAAACCGAGAGTGCGATGGCCAGCATGATTCCGATGGGTTTACCGAGCGCCAAACCCGCCGCGATCGCAAGCGGCAGCGTGGCGGTCACATCCGCGAAACTGAGGCCGGACATCGAAACCCCGGCATTGGCGAAGGCGAAGAGCGGAAGGATGAGGAACTTCACGTAAGGATGCAGTCCCTCTTCGAGTTCATTGACAAAATCCGCGCCCGACTTGCGCTTGAGCGGAACGAGCAGTGCTATTCCAACGCCAGCCAGCGTTGCGTGGATGCCGGACTTGAGCACGCATACCCAGATGAAGAGACCCACGAAGAAATAGAGCGCCGTCCGGCTTGCATGCGCGCGGTTGAGGGCGAGCAGAACGATAAAACCCGCGCAGGCGAGCGCCAGCGAGAGAGCCGAAAGTTTGGCCGTGTAGAAGAGTGCGATGACGATGATGGCGCCGAGATCGTCCAGTGTCGCGAGCGTCAGCAGAAACACCTTGAGCGAGATGGGCACACGATTGCCCAGCAGGGACAGCGCGCCAAGCGCGAAGGCGATGTCGGTCGCGGCAGGTATCGCCCAGCCCGCCGAGAGATCGGGCGCACCCCGCGCGATCCACGTATAAATCAACGCAGGCACAGCCATGCCGCCAACGGCCGCGGCCGCGGGAAGCACAATTTGGTCGCGCGACGACAAATTGCCTTCGAGGACTTCGCGCTTGAGTTCGAGGCCGACGAGAAAGAAGAAAATCGCCATCAAGCCGTCGTTGATCCAAAGGAGCAACGGCTTCGAAAGCCCAAGCGAGCCAAGCGTCACGCTGAGTCTCAGGTTGAGCAGCGAGTCGTAGGCCTGCCGCAAGCCCTCGGTGTTGGAGGCGGCGATTGCCACTGCCGCCGCGGCGACAAGCAGGAGACCCGCCGTCGCCTCGTGATGAATGAAGCCATGCAACCGGCTCGTTGCAGCGCGCGAGTCTCTAGAGGAGCTCATGTGCCTCCAGCCATTCGGTTTCGTGCCGGTCGAGATCGGCGGCGAGTTTGGAGCGGAGCTTGGCGAATTCCGCTGCCTTCCTTGGTTCTTCCGAATAGATCGAATGGTCTTGCAGAGCGCGGTCAAGGGTCAGGATTTTATCCTTCAAAACCAATATCTTGGAGTCGAGGTCTTGAATCTGTTTCTGAGATGATTTCGTGACTGCGCGCGGTTTGGAAGGAAGGGGTTTTGAAGAAGGCTGCGGCGTGCGCCGGCCGAGCACCAGATCGGTGTAGGCGTCGAGATCGCCGTCGAAATTCTTCACTCGGCCATCTTTCACCAACAGCAGCCGGTCTGCGCAAGTCTCGACGATGTGGCGGTCGTGGCTGATGAGGATCACCGCCCCTTCATAGTCGTTGATCGCCATGATCAGCGCTTCGCGGCTATCGACATCGAGATGATTTGTCGGCTCATCGAGAATAAGCAGATGCGGCGCGTGGAAGGTCGCGAGAAAGAAGAGAAGCCGCGCCTTTTCGCCGCCCGAAAGCGTGCTGCACGGCGAGTCGGCAAGCGACGCGCCGAAGCCCACGGATCCAAGCCGCGCGCGCCGCTGTGCCACGGTCGCATCCGGCATGAAATCGCAAACATAGTCGTAGGGCGTGCGCCCTCGGCAAGCTCGTCCAGCTGATGCTGGGCGAAATAGCCGACGCTCATTTTTGGCGAATGCTGCATCTTTCCCGAGAGCGGCACAAGTTTTCCGCAGAGCAGCTTGGCAAACGTGGACTTGCCGTTGCCATTCGCGCCCAGCAATGCAATCCGGTCATCCGGATCGAGCCTGAGCGAGATATCCTTCAAAACTCTTTTTTCCCCATACCCGGCGGCGGCATTCTCGAACTGCACCAGCGGCGGCGCGAGCGGTCTTGAAGGCGACGGAAACCTGAACGGCGCCACATGCGCGTCGACGACTTCGGCGATAGGCTGGAGCTTCGATAGCGCCTTGAGGCGTGACTGCGCCTGTCTCGCTTTCGACGCCTTGTAGCGGAAGCGATCGACATAGGCTTGCATATGGGCGCGCTGGTCTTCCTGCTTCTTGCGGAGTTTCTGGCTGAGCGCCTGCTTCTCGCGCCGCTGGCGTTCGAAATTGTCGTAATTGCCGGTGTAGAAGATGAGCTTCTTCTGATCGAGATGCAGGATCGAATCCACCGCTTCGTTGAGCAGATCGCGGTCGTGACTGACGATCAGGATCGTGTGCGGATAGTCGCGGATGTAGGACTTGAGCCAGATCGTGCCTTCGAGGTCGAGATAGTTGGTGGGCTCGTCGAGCAGGAGAACATCCGGCTGCCCGAACAGCGCGGTTGCCAGCGCCACGCGCATGCGCCATCCGCCGGAGAGCGCCGAGCATGGGCCAAGCTGCTGTTCGTTGCTGAAACCAAGGCCGGCAAGGATCGCCGCCGCGCGTGAGGGAGCCGCATGCGCATCGATATCGGCAAGCCGCGTTTGAATGTCGGCGATGCGATGCGGGTCCGTCGCATGCTCGGCTTCGTCGATGAGCGCCGCGCGCTCGGTGTCTCCCGACAGCACCGTGTCGAGCAGGCTTTCTGGTCCACCCGGCGCTTCCTGAGCAACCGTACCCACCCGCGCATTGCGCGGCAGCGACGTGCCGCCCGCCTCCGCCGAAAGCTCGCCAAGGATGAGACGGAGCAGGGTGGACTTGCCCGCGCCGTTCCGCCCCACAAGTCCAACCTTGTGGCCCGATGGCAGCGCGGCGTTCGCGTTCTCGAACAGCAAACGTCCACCGATGCGATACGTGAGTCCATTGATGTGGAGCATGGCGGGTCTTTAACCGCGCGCCCGCCGGCTGTCACTTGAAACACGTTGACACGGGCTATGCTGCGCTGCACAAATACTCTTTTGCAGGGCAACAAGCCACATGAACAAGCCGGTCAAGATCGGACCCGTCGTCGATGGCCACTACATCGACGAAATCACCGCGATGCTGCGCGACCAGTTGCGCCAGGTGATCCGCGTGAGGGAGCCCCGCGTGCTGGCGGTGATCGACGATCCGGACGAGGCCGCGCATATTCCGCCGGAATTGATGGAGCACGCGCTCCAGGTGATCGGCATCTGGCTGCAGCTCCTCAACATCGCGGAAGAAAACGCCGCGATGCGGACAAGGCGCCGTCTCGAAGTCCAGAGCGGTGCCGATCACGTGACCGGCTCGTTTTCGCATGCGATCGCGGCGATTGCGGCGGCGGGGTCGATCCCAAGGCGGTGCAGAAAGCGCTCGACACCATCGATGTGCAACCGACAATCACCGCCCATCCAACCGAAGCCAAGCGCGTGACGGTGCTCGAAATCCACCGCCGCATCTACCTGAAGCTCTACGAACTCGAAAGCCCGCGTTGGACCCCGCGCGAACGCACCGGTCTCGTCATGGCGCTCCGCAACGAAATCGACATTCTCTGGATGACCGGCGAAATTCGGCTCGAAAAGCCAACCGTGCAGCAGGAAATTCAGTGGGGCCTTCACTTTTTCCGCGAAACCCTGTTCGAGCGCACATCGGGACTCTGCGAACTGCTCGAGGCAGCGCTCCGCCGGCACTACCCTGAAGACGGTTTGCGCGTGAAACCGCCGCTTCGGTTTTCTTCGTGGATTGGCGGCGACCGCGACGGCAATCCCTATGTGACCGTCGATGTGACGCGTGAGGCGCTTGCCGCAAACCGCCGCGCCGCCATGGAGCGTATCGACCGCCGCCTCAACGAACTGACTCATCTCGTGTCGCTGAGCAGCAGCGAGGCTGCGGTGCCGGAAACCTTCATGGCGCAGTTGACGCATCAACTTGAACTGAGCGGCAGAGGCGATGTGATCATCGCGCGCAACCGTCATGAACCGTTCCGCCAATATTTCAGTAGCCTTCGCGCACGGCTGACAGCGACGGGCGGGGGCGACCCTAAAGCAAAGCCCTTCGCGAGCGTGGCCGAACTCGCCTCATGCCTGCTCGCTTCCGAGGAAGCGCTGGCAAGGATGCAGGCGATTTCGATTGCCTCCTCGATTGTCCGGCCAGTGCGCTGGGAAGTGGAGATTTTCGGCTTCCGCACGGCAAGCCTCGATCTCCGCCAGAACACCACCGTAATCAACCGCGTGCTGGCCGAACTCTGGCGCAAGCTCAACCCGCTCGATGCCAACGAGCGCCCGAACCGGGAAGCGAAGCGTGGGCCAAATGGATCAATAGCGAACTCGAAAAGCCGCTCGGCTTCCTGCCGCGGTTTCGTGGCGTCTCCGCCGAGGCCCAGGAACTGCTGGACCTGCTCGCCCTGGCGCGCGAAATCGTCGAAGGGCCTGACCCGCAAGCGGTTGGCGCGTTCATTCTGTCGATGACGCAGCATCCGAGCGATGTGCTGGGCCTTTATCTGCTCGCCAAGTACTGCGGCTTGTTCGCCGACGAAACCAGCCGCGAATCCTGCCGCCTGCGCATCGTGCCGCTGTCGAAACCATCGACGACCTGCGCCGTGCGCCGGCGCGCTTCGTCTTCGGGAATGCGGTTCAGACGCGCCATGTAGAGGAGATTTTCGCGCGCGCTGATGTCGTCATTCGCGTCGTCGAATTGCTCGGCGGAATCTTGCCGGCCGACGATGGACAGGAACGCCTGGACGTTCGAGCAGAACTGCGGCGCGAGCCACGAGCAGGCGTCGGTGCGCAGGGGCTGCGCCGGGTCGAAGTCGTCCACGGTCCCGTCGGCGCCGATCGCCGAGAACAGGTTGGCGCCGAACACGCCGGCGAGGTCGTCGTTGCGGGCGAACACCGCCTGCACCTGGGCTGAGGCCTTGTTGGCGTCGTTGTCGTTGAACTGGGTGTCGAGCACGGTGATGTTGGGGTAGGCGCGCATGGCGAGCTTGAAGCCCTCCTCGCGCTGGTCGGTGGTGCTGATGCCCGGGTTGACGTTGCTGACATAGACCTTGCCGCGCTCGCCGATCGCCCGGGCCAGGGCGACGCCGCCGAGGAAGCCGCCCAGGATGTTGTCGGTGGCGATGTAGCTGAGCGGGAAGTCGCCGGGGCCGCTGCCGTCCTGGTACTTGCCGTCGTCGATGAAGGTGTCGACGGTGATCACGGGAATGCCGGCGTCCGCGGCCTGCTGCAGGGGTGCGATGAGCTGCTGCTTGTCGGTGGGGGCGATCAGGATCGCACCCGGCTTGCGCGCGATCACCGCCTGCAGCACGGGCACCTGGACGGTCGGGTTGAACTCCGGGCCGCCCTGGAACAGGAGTTCGCAGCCGACCGCCTTGGCGGCCATCTCGGCACCCTTGCGCATGGTGATGTAGAAGGCGTCG
>JAAURV010000103.1 GCA_012032065.1 Hyphomicrobiales bacterium | reverse complement strand
GCTCCTCGAAAACGGTGCGGGTGGCGGTCTCCTGCGGCGGCGTTTGGACCACGCATGATGGCGGCGCGACATGGGAGCAGAATGCCCATGGCATGCGCTTCGACCAGGGGCCGGACGAAGAGGCCGGCAATCCGCACACGCAGGACCCGCACATGATGGTGCAGTGCCGCGGCAAGCCCGACCGCTATTGGGTGCAGCATCACTGCGGCATCTGGAAATCGGCCGACAACGCGAAGAGCTGGCAGGAGGTGAAGGCGAAGCCCTCGTCCTTTGGCTTCGGCGTCGTCGTGCATCCCAAGGATCCCGACACCGCGTGGTTCGTTCCCGGCATCAAGGATGAGAAGCGTTACCCCGTCGATGGCAAGCTTGTGGTTACGCGCACGCGCGATGGCGGAAAGACGTTCAAGGTTCTGAACAAGGGCCTGCCGCAGAAACACTCCTACGATCTGGTGTTCCGGCATGGTCTGACGCTCGATAAGACCGGCACGCGGCTGGCGTTTGGCTCGACCACCGGAAATCTTTGGGTGAGCGAGAATCAGGGCGACAGCTGGAAGACGGTGAGCACGACCCTCCCGCCGGTTCATGCGGTTCGGTTCATGTAGCCCTTCATCGCGGCGACAAGATCGTCGAGCATTGCGGCGATGAGTCTCTCGCCCTTTTCGCGGGTCGCAAGTGTTGGATCGCCATAACTTCCCGATGGCGCGTTGGCGCGCGTAAGCGGGCCTTCGATGGGGCCGCGCGGTGTTGCGGCGGCATGGGGCATATGCACGTGCTCCGGTGCAATGACCAGCATTCGCGAGGTTTCGAGTTCGTCGGCATGGGAACCGAAGGCCTGTTCGCGCAACGCATCTGCCGCGGCTTTGTAGGCGGGGCCTGCATGAATGCGAAGATGCGTCACACTTTCGAGCCCGGCGACGGCTTCGCTGACGGGAGCAATCGTCGAGATGCCGGTGTCGAGCACGAACACCTGCGCGCGCCGTGTTGTTTGATGCCAGTCACGATTTCGCGGATGAGTGTCACGAAGGTCGCGCGCGAGAGGCTGATGCTGCCGGGAAAATCGGTGAAGGCGGGATAGAAGCCATAGGTGACGGCCGGCCAGATGAGGGCGCCGGTTTTCTCCGCAAGTTTGCCCGCAAGCCAGAGCGCCTGAACTTCATCGGCGTTCATGGGAAGGTGCAGGCCATGTTCCTTTGCGCCCGCGCCAATCGGAAGGATGGCGGGCGCGCCGGCTGCCAGCAACGGTTCGATCCTGTCCCAGCTCAGGTTGGCGATACGCGTCATGAAGGCAAGAGTAGCAAGGTCAGGCCGCATCAGCATTGATATTCGCGTGATTTGCGGATACCGGCAGTTAAACATTTTTGTCAGAACCTGAGGGTTACAGACGCAGATTGGAAGTACGTCTGTAACTCCAAGACCCCCCTTCCGATTCCCGTTCTGACGCTTTTTGCCGAGTTTCTCCAACGTGCTGGAAGCTTTCCGGCGAAGCAGCAACGCGGGCGCTGAACCTTAGTTCAAACGCCAAATGGAGAAGTTCAGCACTGCGGCGAAGCTGACCCAGGCGAGATAGGGGATGAGCAGAAGTCCTGCCGGTCTTGAGAGGCTGATGAAAGCGTAGAGGGAGGCGGCGACGGCGAGCCATAGGACTGCGATTTCCATCAGCGCCAATCCCGGCGAGCGTGCGCCGAAGAACAGCGCCGACCACATGAGATTGAGCGCCAGTTGCACGAAGAAAAGGATGAGCGCGGCGCGCACGCCGGAAAATCGCACGTCCTTTTTCCACACCAGCCAGGCGGCGACCGCCATCATCACGTAAAGCGTGGTCCAGACCGGTGCGAAGACCCAGTCTGGGGGATTCCACGACGGCTTGTTGAGTGTGGGATACCAGGTCTTGACCGAGTCAGCTGTAATCCATCCGCCCAGAGCGCCGATACCGAGACACATGGCGATGAAGCCCGCGAGCGCCGCCCACGATGCGAGGCGCGGCTTTTCCATCACACCATGCCGGTGCTGGTTCCGAGCGAGCCGAGGAACAGCAGGCCGCCCAAAAACGCGATGACGAGACCGCCGCCAAGGCGCAGGCCGAAGGCGAGCCAGCTCAGCCAGCGGTCATCCTTCGCGGCGAAGTAGGTCGCGGCCTTCTTGAAGAACACCGCGATGACGGCGATGACCGAAACGGTGATGAAGGTGCCAAGCGCCATCACCAAGGCCGAGAGCACGCCGATCCAGTAAATGCCGAGCGTGTAGGCGGAGACAAGAACCAGGATCGCGCCGGTGCAAGGCCTCACGCCAATCGCGAAGGAAATCGAGAACGCGCGGTATAGGGACCAGTCGCCGCGCACCTGGCTTGCCTCAGGCACATGCGCATGGCCGCAGTGTTCGTCATGAACGTGACCGTGATGATGATGATGATGTTCGTGATGATGATGCGCGTGTCCGCTTGAGCGGAACGCGGTCCAGATGAGATAGAGGCCTAGGCCACCGATCATTGCGTAGCTGGCGCTTTCGACAAAGCCAGCAACATCGCGCGCGGACGATGCGAGACGCGAAACG
The DNA here is from genome assembly GCA_012032065.1 of Hyphomicrobiales bacterium. Classification (GTDB taxonomy): domain Bacteria; phylum Pseudomonadota; class Alphaproteobacteria; order Rhizobiales; family Aestuariivirgaceae; genus Aestuariivirga. Next base: position 6,563 of record JAAURV010000103.1, on the reverse strand, counting down.
AAGAGCGCCAGGATGCTGACAATCAAGATGGCGCTCAAAGCCTGAATGATAGCGCTTAGAAAGCTGATCAGGATGCCGCGCTTCAGTTCGTTTTCGGTCGCAAGCAGCCATGACGAGATGACAGCCTTGCCGTGGCCGGGCCCCGCGGCATGGAAGACGCCGTATCCAAAGCTCAGCGTCATCAGCGTCCAGGCAGCTGTTTGCCACGCACCGGTCTTGATGCCGCGGATGGCGCCGGCGATCGAGCGATAGAAGCTCTGCTGCTTCTCGCGCATCCAGAGGATGGGATCGTCGAGGAACGCAGTCTCTTGGACGCCTTCCCTGCCGCGCGGCTGCACAAGGAGCTTCTTCTTGCCGATCTGAACTTGCGGCGCGGGCTCGGCGGACTCCTGGGCAATCGCCGGAGTCATCGACGCGATCAAAAACACCATCAGCAAAGCGCGAAACAGCGCCGTTAAGACTTGCATGAAACAATCACGGGCTGGGCGAACATGGCGCCGAAGTCTTCGTTGTTCTCGGGCTTCCAATCCTTGCCCTTGGCGGAGAGCATCTCGCGTGTCTGCTCCAGTTCCTCGTCGGTCGGAACCGGTTTCACTTCCATGGCACAGCCTTTCGGCATCTGGCCGATCACCGTGACGGGCTCATCCTTCGCATAGTCCAGCGCAATGAAGAAATCCGGATCGTAGACCTTGACGATGAATTCTCCGCTGCGCGGATCGAGCGGCTGTTTCAGCGGGACGTGGAAGTGCAGCTTGAGCTTGTCGTTCGCATAAAGCTGGCCCGCTTCCTTGGCCTCGCCGGTCTCGAGCAAATTTCCATTGAGGCGCATCACGGTGAAATAGCCATAGTCCTTGAGCGATTTCATGTTCTCTTTGGTAAGGGGTGCGATTTCGGGCTCGCTGTAGAAGCCGTCTTTGTTCGCATCCAAGCCGTCGAGCGCCATCTGTGCGTAAGCATCGTCGAAGGTCCATTCGATATTGACGCCGGAAATCGTGCCCGCGTCGTCGAACACGACATCCGATCGCATCTCTACCCAGACATGCGGATGCGCCAGCGCGGGCGAAACCGCCGCGCCGCAATGATCGCGGTGAAAGCCACCCTTGTCCACATGCCATCAACCTCCGACTCAACGAGCGGGAATGATTGGTCATTGCGGCAGAAAAGTGAAGCGCGTTCAGCCGCCGAGGCAATCCTTCAGGTTTTTTGCCAAGTTGCGGAGGAGGGCAGGATAGGCCGCAGGCCCAGGTTCCAGGTCCGCGCCGATGCCATCGAGAATACCTGTCTTTGCTTTCGTGCCTTCGATCACGACCCTTACGAAATTGTCATCGAACTGGGGTTCGCGGAATACGCATACAGCATTGGTTTCCGCGAGCTTGTCGCGGACTTCCTTCAACTGCCTTGCCGAAGGCGAGGCGGCGGAGGCATCGGAAATGCTGCCGACTGCCTTGAGGCCAAAGCGCGCCTCGAAGTATTGGTAAGCGTCGTGGAAGACGACGTATGGCTTATCCCTTACGGGAGCGAGTTCCGTTGTAATTTCAGCCGATAGCGCATCGAGCGAAGCAGTGAAGGCCTCTGCGTTGGCCGCGTAAGTTGCCGCGTTGTCCGGGTCTGCCTTCGACAATTCCTTGGCCGCAGCCCGGGCCATCGCGGCTGCGTTGACGGGGTCGAGCCAGCTGTGCGGATCGAAAGCAGGCGCCATCACCTCGCTGTCATGGTCCTTGTCATTGTCATGATCGTGGCCAGCCTCCTCGGCCTCATGATCGTGGGTTTCCCAAGCGCCGCCCTCGCGCTTGGGCAGGGTCTTGACACCGTCGGCCTTCGAAAGTTCGAAGAAAGCCTTTCCGTTCACGGCCTCGCTTCCGCTCAACTGGGTTAGCTTGGCCTCAAGGCCCGTGCCGATCACGAACACCAGATCGGCTTTTCCCAGTGCCGATATTTGCATTGGTGAGAAATTCGCCGTGTGTTCCGACATTTTGCCGGAGAGCAGGAGTTCAGGCTTTCCCGTGTCGCCCATGACGGCGGAAACGATGGCATGGGCCGGGACGACCGACACGATGACCTTTGGAGCGGCCAAAGCGGGGGTGGAGAACATCGCGGTGGCAATGAGGAAGCTACGAAAACGCATGAGATCTCCATGTAATGTTATAATATTACATTACATGGAGAAGGGCCGACCTGTCAACTGCCCCTGACGGACAATTTACCCGTTGCGCGCATGGTTGAATTGCTGAACGACCAAAGGCCTGCCAGATAACAACCATGAACCTAGATGTTTCATACGGCGCGGCGCTGATAGCCGGGGGCTTGAGTTTCCTCAGCCCCTGTGTGTTGCCGCTTGTGCCGCCCTATCTCGTTTACATCTCGGGAACGTCGCTGAGCGATTTGCAGAACGCAAAGTGCGATGCTGCATCTCAGCGGCAAGCTTTGCTGGCGGCGCTGCTTTTCGTGCTCGGTTTCACGACCATCTTCGTGCTGCTGGGTGCGGGTGCTTCGGCGGCCGGTCAGCTGCTACGCTCGCATTTCGGTGTGCTGGCGCAGATCGCCGGCGTCTTCATCATCATCATGGGGCTTAACTTCCTCGGCGTATTCCGCCTGGGATTTCTTGGCCGGGAAGTCCGCTATCATTCGCGGTCGCAATCGGTGAGCCTCATGGGCGCGTATCTGGTGGGCGTGGCCTTCGCCTTCGGGTGGACGCCGTGCATCGGGCCTATTCTCGCTGCAATCCTCACCATCGCCGCCAGCGAACAGGATGTGGCGAAGGGAGCGAGCCTGCTTGCCGTCTATTCTCTGGGGCTCGGCGTGCCGTTTCTTCTTTCAGCGGCGGGCATTGGAACATTTCTCGGCCTGTTCGCGCGGTTCAAAAAGCACATGCCGTGGGTCGAGCGCGGGATGGGCGCGCTTCTGGTCGTCACCGGCGTCATGTTCCTCACTGGCGCAATGCAGAATTTCTCTTACTGGCTTATCGAGAAGTTTCCGGCGCTGGCCAATATCGGCTGATCTCGATGGGCTTGCCGTGCTGCGTATGATGCGCGGCGTGATCCCAGGCTGCAATGCAGCGTTCACGCTCGTCCTTCGTAATGGCCGCATGAGACTCGGCCATGTGTTCGAGCGTTGCAAGCCAGCTCTCGTAATATGGTCTTTCCGGAGCTGCCGCGATTTCGGCGCCCAAGGCTTCGGCCCATTCGCCCCATGTGAACACACCCTTCTCGCGCAGCTTGACGGCCATGGCAAAGGCCTGCGCTTCCCAGGGTTCGGCGAAGACGGGTTCCTCAGGCGGGATCAAGGTAAGGCTCCCACAGATCGAGCATCACGGTGTCGGGCGTGGCCTTGTTCCAAAGCTCCTTCGCCGTGAAGCGCACCGCATAGAGCCAGTTGGGGTCATCGCCTTTTCCGTGCGCGGACGAATCCGGCAGCACATGAGTTCCATGAATCAGAACGATCTCACCCATATGCCCACGCACATAACGCGGCAGGCGAGTGTGGGCAGTGGGATGGATGTTCTTCGTCCGCACCTTGTCGCCGGGCTTGAATTTCGCATTCGTTGAAAGCGGGCGGTTGGCGGGACCGCCTTTGGCCAGCGCTCCTTGCACCATGTCCTTGGTCAGCACGCGCTTTACCTTCGCGGGCGGCAGGGAAGGCGTGCTGCCGGAAATCTCTTCCGCACTGGCAAGCCCGTGTTCCTGCAATAATCGCAGCAGCCCTTTGAACCAGATTTCGTAGTAGCTGGAATTCCAGTAATCGACAGCGGGAATGCGTTCGCGGGCATGGCGCGAGATGTCGATGTTCCAGGCGCCGGTCGCGCCCATGGCGAGTGCCGCCGCGAAGACGCGGCGTTCCCAGGGTTCGTGGAAAACGGGCTCGTCCTTCTCTGGTGCAATCGGCCCGAAGCCCATCATGCCGCCGACATCGTGGGGGCCGTTCATGCGGCGCTCCCGAGAACAGCTGTACCGATCATGGAGTCGCGCGTGACGATTTCAGCAAGCTGGTCTTCGCTCCAGCCTTCCGTGCCTTTGGGCCGCATGGGAATGACAAGGTAGCGAACCTCCGAAGTCGAATCCCAGACGCGGATTTCGGTGTCATCCGGCAGCGCTGTTCCGAATTCCGCGAGCACGGAGCGCGGATCGATCACCACGCGCGAGCGGTAAGGCGTCGATTTGTACCAGACAGGAGGAAGGCCAAGCGTTGGCCATGGATAACAACTGCACAGTGTGCAGACGACCACATTATGACGATCAGGCGTGTTGAACAGCGCCACCATGTGCTCGCCCTGCCGGCCCACGAAGCCAAGTTCGGCGATGGCCGCGGTCGCGTCCTTCCGCAAACGCTCCGCATAGGCCGCATCGGTCCAGGCGCGGGCCACCACACGGGCGCCGTTTCGCGGGCCGACTTTGGTTTCGTAGGTCTCGATCAGTTCATCGAGCGCTGCCGGGTCGATGTAGCCCTTCTCCGTCAGCAGCGTCTCCAGCGCCTTCACCCGCAATGCGAGTGGCGACAATTCGGAGCCTTCGTGATCGTGCCCATCGTGCGCCATTGTGCAGTCCTCGTGAATCCGACTAGCATACTCCGATCCGGTCCGGAGGGGAAACCGAGACATGGCGAAACTCGAAGGCATTCAGGCTTGCGTGTTCGACGCTTACGGCACGCTGTTCGATGTCGGCTCGCCGGTACGCGGATTGACAGCCGAGATTGGCGAGAAGGCGGACGAGCTGGCGCGGCTTTGGCGGCAGAAGCAGCTCGAATATGCGTGGCTTCGAAGCCTCATGGGCGTGCATGCGGATTTCTGGCACGTCACCGGCGATGCGCTCGACTATGCACTCGAACAGCTCGGTATCGACGATCCCGGGCTCAAGGACGAGTTGATGGTGCTCTATCTCAAACTCGAAGCGTATGCCGATGTGAAAGCGGCGCTGACGGAAATCCGCGCCAAGGGAAAGCGCACGGGCATCCTGTCGAACGGCAGTCCGTCCATGCTCGACGCAGCGGTGCGCGCAGCGGGACTGGAGAAACTCCTCGATCATGTGATCTCGATCGAAGACGTCGGCATCTATAAACCGAGCCGCCGTGTCTACCGGTCGGCGCTGCATCATCTGAAATTGCACGATGCGCCAGCAGTGTGCTTTGTCTCCGGCAATTCATGGGATGTGCAAGCGGCCGCGCAATTCGGATTTCAGGCCGTGAAGGTGGAGCGCAATCCCGGCATCGATGACCGCATTCCCGGCAAGCCTGCGGCGCGGATCAAGAGTCTCGCGGAGCTTCCCGGCCTTTTGTGACTTTTGTCATTGCGGCGGACGCTCAGGAGGTTCATTCTGCCGTTGCGGCAATAACTGCGATTGCCGGATGAGGGGTCGCTAACTCCGCACACTGTTGCGGAAGGGGAACCAAACCATGCCGAAATCCAAATCCCGCAAGACTAAACTGAAACCCGGCCCGCGCTCGTCGGCCGTCTATGGCAAGAATGTCGCTTACTACGACAGCAAGGACGACGATGTCTCGTCACCTGCCGAGCGGGTGAGAATCAAACCCACGCGTCCAGAGGCCGCGAAGGCCGGGCAGGCGATGGTGGCGATGGAAGCGGCGAGTTTTCTCGATTTTCTCAACAGCGCCACGCGCAGGAGACGGCGTGAGATCTACGCGAATAAGCTGCGGAACAATCCCGGCGCCAAGCGCATCGTGAGCGAGGGCGACTCCTGGCATCTCTATCCCGAGATCATCCAGGAACTGATCGACCAGTTGAACCGCGATCCGCATCTGGCGATTTTCAGTGCGGATGGCGCGGGTGATACCTTCACCAGCATCTGGGCCGAACGGCTCGAGAGCAACAAAGGTTTCGTCAAATCGCTCGCCAACGAAAAGCCGGGCACGTTTCTCTTTTGTGGCGGCGGCAACGATCTGCTGTTCTCGCGCAAAGGCCCCGATGGGAAAAAGATCGGCAATCTGTTTTTCCACCTGAATGACTTCAGACCCGGCATGACCGCACAACAACTCATCAAGCCTTCAATCAACAGCGCCTACGACACGGTCGAATCGCAAGCGCGCGCCATCGTCGCCAAGGCGTTGGAGTTTCCGTCGGTGAAACGCATCGTGTATCACGGTTATGACTATCCTTACCCGGACGGCGATGTGTGGCTTGGCAAACCCATGGCAAGGCGCGGCATCGTGAGCCCGTCATTGCAGCGGCAAATTTGCATCATCCTGATCGACCGGCTGCACGACCGCTTCGCAAAGATCGCGCAGAGTTTCGCCGGCACGGGCAAGGTGCGTTATGTGGATGTGCGCAATGTCGTGACCAAGAAATCGGAATGGCACGACGAGCTGCATCCCGGCTCCGACGGCTTCAAAAAGATCGCGGCTCTGGTAAAGCCGCATCTTTGAAGTTCCGCTATCAATCCTCCTTCCCCCGTTCGCGAAGCGAATGCGGGGAAGGTGGCGCGTAGCGCGGATGGGTCTCTCAACTTGCGACGGCGGAACTCGTTGAGAGACCCTCTCCGCCCTTCGGGCACTCCCCGCATTCGCGCGTCCGCGCGAAAGGGGGGGAGGAGTTTCGTTTACGCCGTCAGCCTGCG
>JAAURV010000102.1 GCA_012032065.1 Hyphomicrobiales bacterium | reverse complement strand
ATCGAGGAAGCGGCAAGGCTCGACGGCGCGAGCTTCGGCAAGATGTTCTGGAACATCTCGCTGCCCATGCTGCGGCCGATCATCGCCATCGCACTGGTGTTGCGCGGCATCGATCTTCTCAACAACATGTCCGCCGTGAACATCATCACCCAAGGTTCGCCCGCGGGCGACACCGAAACGTTGAGCTACTTTATTTACCGCACGGCCTTCAGAAGCTTCGAACAGGGCTATGCCTCGGCCGCTTCCGTGGTCGTGCTGATCGTCACGATCATTCTGGCGCAAGTCGTGGTGCGCAAGTTCTTCAAATCGGGCGCCGAATCATGAGCAGGCGTCTGGATGGCCCGCGCTGGGGATGGATCATATTGACCATTTGGGGGCTGATCTCGTTCCTCCCCATCCTCTACTTCGCCTCGATCGCTTTGCGCCCGCGCAACGAGATCATCGCGCCTTCGCCCATCTATTTTCCGACCATAACCACCGAAACCTGGGCAAAAATCTGGACCGAATGGCCGATCGGGCTCTATTTCTACAACTCCATCGTCGCGATCACCGGCAGCGTGGTCATCTGTCTCGCGCTTGGCGTTCCCGCCGCTTATGCGCTGGCGCGCTACAAGTTCAAGGGTAATGCCGACATCGGCAACTACATCCTCTCCACCAAGATGATGGCGCCCGCGGCGGTGACGATTCCCATCTTCTTCCTGTTTGGCAAGCTGAAGCTCATCGACTCGGTTTATGCACTGATGCTTGTTTACGCCGCGATGAATCTCTCGATCGTCGTCTGGATCGTGCGCAGCTACATGATCGACATTCACCATGAGATCGAAGATGCCGCGCGCACCGACGGCGCGTCGGACTTGCGCATCCTGTGGGAGATCATCATCCCCATGTGCCTGCCCGGCATCATCACGGCAGCAGTCATCGCCGCGATCTTCGCCATGAACGAATATCTGTTCACGCTCATCATCGCGTCGAAGAACGCCTATCCCTTGTCGGTGGCGCTCGCCAATTTCTCCGGCGGTTCCGATGGCATCATCTACAACGCGATTGCTCTTGTCGGCTTCCTCGCCTTCTTCCCAGCGCTGCTCCTGGTGATCCTGATCCAGAACCACCTGTCGCGCGGGCTGACGATGGGGGCGGTGAAGGGGTAAATGAAAGCCGCTAACCACTCTCGGCGGCGGTGGGTCAGTTTGAAATCAAGCGGGATTGACACAATGCTTGCTGCGGGACGCTCGTCGCGGGCGATTACTGCATCACAACGACGATCCCATTGTCCAGCTGCATTCGAAGCTTGGCATGTCACCTGCAATGGCCGCTGGCGTGTCTGAGAGACTTTGGGAGATCGGCGACATTGTTGCACTAGTGGAAGCACAAGAGGCCAAAGTTGACCTTACGCGTGGGCCATACAAGCCCCGCATCACAGCGTTGTGATGCTGACTGCTGGCAAAAATGCCACAATAGGAGTACATATAAGGAACGTCATTGGCGGTTAACCTTTGATAACGTATTGTGGCTTCGTCCTTGGGAGAATCAAAAATGGCTGAGCGGAAAGCAGCACTGAAAAGAGCGCCCGACCGACCCGAACTACGTCAGAAACTGGAAGCAACAAAAACGATAGTGATGACGGATGCCCAACTTAAGGAACAGAGGGCAAGTTTTGTGTACGGTAACGCCCCGAAGGGCTCGCGTATTACGAAAGAGTCGGCGCGGCGCGCGACGGAACATGTACGTGTAATATCGTCCCCTCCAGCTCTCTGAGAGTTAGCCCGGGCTCTCCTGCCGGGCTTTTCCGATGCTTGTTCTGGAACAAGAAGATCAAGAACTCTATGACCGAGTTCAGGAGCAAAACCTGATCCGGCAATACGATTTGATGACGAACTGCATCGAGATCGGCCTGAGACAAGGGCCCACAGCCATAGATAAGTACATGCTATGGGCGTTCAATCATGTGGCGGTTGCTAACATCTCCGCGTTTGGAGGGAGATTCCGGGAAGAGCCTATATACGTAGGTAATCATAAGCCTCCACACTTCAAAGAAGTCCCCGACTGGATGGATCGGTTCATATCGAACATTCACGAGAACTGGTACATTTGGTCCCCTACAGAACTCGCTGCTTACGGTCTGTGGCGTCTCAATTGGATTCATCCATTCGTGGAGGGGAACGGTAGAACAGCAAGGGCCGTCTGCTACTATTTGTTATGCGTGCGAGCAGGCAACTTGCAACCGGGACGCAAAATACTTCCTGAACGAATTCGAGAGAATCGAGAAGGCTACGAGCAAGCGCTTCAAGCCGCTGATGCAGCCTGGGATGCGGGGCATTTAGATTTTACGGAAATGGAAGAATACATAGCCGCTCTTGTCAGTGCGCAGTTGAATGATGAAGGATTGCCGTTCAACGGCTCATAGCCGGAAATTTCAAACTGAGACACTGCCCACTCCGCGTACTGCTTGACGGGGCGGGCAAACTGCGTGTGAAATGACCACATGACCACAGCTTCAATGCCTACCGCCGGAACGCTTGCCGCCCATGCCGTTTGCGCCGCGGCGGGGGTGCGCGACGGGTTCCGGACGGCGCAGTTCTATGCGCGCGATCTTGCCAATGCCGATGGCGCGCTCGGCCCGGCTGCTCCAAACGCCACATTCCTATCGCGGGTGGTGGGCGGACTGGCGCGGTTGACGGACAAGATGTTTTCGGTTGGCGCCGATCTTTCGATCAAGCTGTTCTATCCGAGCTGGCGCAGGCTTCCCTCGCCGTTCATGCCGGGAATCCTGCGACAGGTCGGAAGCGCGGTGCGCACCAACAGCCTGGTGCACAACCCGCTGTTCAATTCCTATTTCTTCCGGGCCGCCATCCGCATTCTGGAGCATTATTGCGATCCGCCGTTCCTGATTCTGGAACACCGCGTCGACGCGGCGCGGCGCAAGCTCTCGCTCATGGACAACAGCGGGCCTGAGACGCAAGTGCTGGCGCGCATATTGATCGCGCTTACCGAGAATGGCGCGGTCGCGCGCATCGGCACGGCGCGCCATGCCCCGTTCACGGTATTTCAGGGCGATCCGAATGTGACGGTATTTGCCATAGCCTGCGCGGCGCTGCTGTTCGCCGAGGAGGGAAAGCCGCCGGTGGAGATCAACGAAGATGAGTTCTTCGGCGTGACGGGGGCGCTGATTGCGCCGCGGCTTGGGCCGATCGGGGCCTTGATTGCCGCAGGCGACGAGGCGGGCCTCGCTCGGGAACTCGATGATCTGAGATTGATGTATTGAGCGTGTATCCTCCCAGCGGCCGCGAAGCGCCGGAGGACGCCGCCTCAGCAGGGTCTGACCGGACGCGTTGATAGACCCCCCTCCGCCCTTTGGGCACCTCCCCCGCATTCGTGCTTCGCACGAAAGGGGGGAGGAGCTATTGGCGGGTTTTTGTGGTGTTCATGAACTCAATCGTGTGGTCGAATGACTTGACGCCCGCCTGGGAGCCGAGGCCGGTGGCATTCAGCGCCGATGTCGCCTGGGCGAAGCGCACCGTGTCTTCCGGGTTGAAGCCCTTGCGGGTGGCGACGGCGAAGCCGGCGTTGAAGGCGTCACCGCAGCCACAGGTGCATTTGACGGCGATGTCGAAAGCCGGAATGCGGAACGTCGTGCCATCGCGGTGGCGGTAGTAGGCGCCCTCGGCGCCAAGGGTGAAGATGCAGCAGTTGACACCCATGTCGAGGAAAACCTTGCTCATGTCACCGGCATCGCCGCGGCCGGTCAGCGCCTGCGCTTCCTCGATCGACGGCATGAAATAGTCCGTGTACGGCAGAACATCGGCGATTGCCGGCAAATCATCGGGCGAGCCGGCGAAGACATCGACCGTGGTGACGGCCCCGCGAGCCTTGGCGCGTTTGGCAAGCTCGCGGTTGCGGCCCTGGTCCATGGCCTTCATCAGGCCGACGCCGCCGAGATGAACGACGCTGGCGTCGATGACCTGGCTCATCATTGCGTCATCCACATAGAAATCGCGTGTAGCCCCGTTCATGTGAAGCGCCGGGCGCGAGCCATCGGCCCGGGTGGTAACGATCGAGGAAGAGGTGCGCCATTCGGGCTTGCGCTGCATTGCCGAAATGTCGACGCCGAAAGCGGAGAGGCGCTTCAGCACCCAATCGCCCATCAAATCCTCGCCAACGCCGCCAACGGCGAGGCAGTTGAGGCCCATCTTCGCGGCGGCAATGACCGCGGTACCCGCCGCACCCGAAACCGCCAGGGTGAATTCTTCCACGATGTTGCAACCTCCGCCTGGCGGCACTTCGGTGAAGGGCCAGCACAGGCAATCGAAGGTGATGAAACCGATCGAGCTGTAGTCGTAGCGCATGCAGGATTCCGTTCAGTTGCGGTCGAGTAGGTCCTGGGCAGTGACTTCGTTGGTGATCAGGACATTCGCTCCAATGAGTTTAATGGCGCCCAAAATTGCATCGACCTTGTTGGCGCCACCGGAAACGATGGCGCGCCTCGCCACCCTGCGAATGATTTCGATGGGCACGGAAACGACGCGGCTGTTAATAGGATGATCGATGAGTTTGCCGTCGCGGCCGTAGAAATTGAACAAGACATCGCCGACCGCGCCGGCGCGCTCCAAGGACAGGCGGTCTTCGTCGCTGAAAAACTTCACTTGGAAGGTTGTCGAGGACGGCGACGACATGCCGACGCTGATGACGGCAAGGTCCATCTTCTCGGCTTGACGGAACACGTCTCTAAGGCCGCATCGTTCGATGAGCGCCTCGCGAGTGGCGGGCGAATCGACAAGCGCTGGCGCGGCCAGCATGTAACATTCCGCGCCAACGCTTCTTGCGAACTGCCAGGCGACTTCGGCGGGATTGTAGCGCTTGGCCTGAAGTATGCCGCCCAGAAGCGAGATGACTTTAAGGTCGTCGACATCGCGGGCAGTGAGGGTTTGCAGGGCCTCGTGCAGCGTGGTTCCCCAGCCTACGCCAACCGTGGCGCCGGGAGCGAGATTGTCGGAGATGAACATACCTGCCGCCATGCCGATGGATTTGGTGATGTGGCGCGGGTCGGCGGGTTCGGGCACCACGATGGCTTCGAGAAGGTTGAAGCGGTCACGCAGTTTCTTCTCGAGCTCGAGGCATTCGGCGACGTTGCCGTCGATCCAGATTTTCACCTCGCGCTGGCGCAGCGCCTCGTTGATGTTGCGGACGACGGTGACGCGGCCGATGCCGAGGCGGTCGGCAATTTCGCTCTGGGTCAGGCCTTCGACATAATACATCCAGGCGATGCGCATTCGGTTGCGGGCGATCCGCCCGCTGCCGCGTTCGGCGAGCCTGCCGTCGCCTGGGTCATTCATGCCGAGCGTTCCTCCCCGCAGCAGAAAGTCTAAAGGGCCATCACAACAACATCAATGCCGGGTCTTCCACGAAGGCGCGGAAGCGGGCGAGCAATTCCGCACCCAGCGCGCCATCGACGGCGCGGTGATCGCAGGAGAGGGTGCAGGGACATCCGCTCCTTTGAATTCGAATGCCGGTTGCGCCGCGAACGGCGTGTTCGGATGCGGCGCCCACGGCGAGGATGGTGGCGTGAGGCGGATTGATGATCGCGCCGAACTGTTCGACGCCGTACATGCCGAGATTGGAGACAGCACCCGTGCCGCCGCGATAGTCGGCGGGAAGCAGTTTTCCCTCTTTGGCGCGTGACGCGAAGGACCGGATTTCGGTTGAGATTTGCGACAACGATTTTGTTTCGGCGGAACGGACGACAGGCGTGAACAGACCGCCCGGAACCGCGATGGCGACACCAATGTCACTCGTCTTGTGGCGGAGAACATGGCTTCCCGACCAGGTGACGTTGGCATCCGGCAGGCGCTGCAGGGCCAGTGCGTAGGCTTTCACCACGAAGTCGTTGAGCGAGAGCTTGTAGAGTGGTTCCTTCGAGGCGCTCTTCGGCGCTTTGGAATTGAGGCGCTCGCGAACTTCTTCGAGGCGGTCCACCGCGCAATGAACCTGAAGCATGAAGTGCGGAATCGTGGTCCAGGACTCGGTGAGCCGGCGGGCAATGGTGGCGCGGATTGGCGTTACCGCGATGGCTTCGAAACTGCCTGCTTCGTAAGGAGTTTCGAGAGCGCTGTGCGAAGCAACTCGCGCCGCAAGTCTTGTTTCCTGCGGGATGTCCGATGAGACAATGCGGCCGCGCGGACCGGAGCCGTTGACCGAATGAAGGTCGATGCCGCGCTCGCGGGCGATGCGGCGGGCGAGCGGTGTTGCACGGATGCCGTTCACCGATGGGGCGGCGGCCAGGGGAATCGAGGATAGCGCCGGTGAGGTAGCTGACGTTGGGTTTTGAAGGCTGGCGCGAGTGGCCGCCGGCTCTATCGCGGCTTCGCCTTCCGCGAAGATGTAGGCTACTGGCAGCCCAACGCTGCGGCGTTCACCGGCCTTGGCTTGTATGAAGCGAAGCACGCCGGTTGCGGGGGCCTCGATTTCCATGGCGGCTTTGTCGGTTTCGATTTCGAACAGCGGCTGGCCGGCGGTCACAGCCGCGCCTTCGTCTACAAACCAGCGGGAAATCTTGCCCTCCGCCATGTCCATATCGACACGGGGCAGGATCACTTCTTGCGGCATGGCTCAGATCCTCCCGCGCACCAGTTCGCGGACCGATGCGGCGATGCCTGGAGTTTGCGGGACAGCGGCCTTTTCGAGGACGGGATTGTAGGGGATTGGGGATTCCGCCCCGCCCAGTCTCAGGATCGGCGCATCCAGGAAGTCGAAAGCATCGCTTTCGGCCACGGCCGCCGAAACTTCAGCGCCGATGCCCAAAGTTTTCACGCCTTCATAGACGCAGGCGAGCCGGTGCGTCTTGCGGACGCTCTCGAATATCGTGGCCGTGTCGAGAGGGCGGATGGTGCGGAGATCGATGACTTCAGTCTCGATGCCGTCGCCTGCCAGTTCGTCCGCCGCTTCGAGCGCGCGCGACACCATGATGGCGCTGGCGACGATGGTGACGTGCGTTCCTTCGCGCCGCACTGCCGCCTTGCCGATAGGCGTGCGGTAGGCATGTTCCGGGACATTTCCCTTGGTTTTGTAGAGAAGCTTGTGCTCGAAGACCATGACGGGATCGGGATCGTCGATGGCGGAGAGCAGCAAGCCCTTGGCGTCTTCGGGGGTCGAGGCCTGCACCACCTTGAGACCCGGCACATGGCCGAGCCAGGCTTCGAGCGATTGGCTGTGCTGAGCGGCTGCCCCAGTGCCGGAGCCGCAGGGGAATCGCATGACCAGGGGCACGCTCGTTTTTCCACCGAGCATGTAGCGCATTTTGGCGGCCTGGTTGACGATCTGCTCCATGGCGAGGGTGGCGAAGTCCGAGAACTGGAATTCCAGCACAGGCCGGCAGCCCGCCATGGCTGCGCCCACGGCCACACCGGCGGCCCCCAGTTCGGAGATGGGCGTGTCCATCACGCGGTCCTCGCCGAAGCGGTGGACGAGATCGCCGGTCACCTGAAACGCGCCGCCATAGACGCCGATATCTTCGCCCATGAGGAAGACACGCTCATCGGCCTCCATGGCTTGGGCGAGAGCTTCCTGCACAGCTTGAGCGAAGGACAACTCGCGGACTGGGGCGTTCATGATGCGAAGACCGGTGTGTGAACGTCGCGGGTTACTTCGCCGGCGGAAGGATCGGTGCCAGCCTGCGCGAAGGCGATTGCCGATCCGATCTCGGCTTCCGCGGCTTCGCGGATGGCGGTCGCCTCCTTTGCGCTCAGCAGGCCTTGTTCGGCGAGCGATTCCTCGAAGTAGCTGATCGGATCGGCGGGCTTTCCAGGCTTCTATCTCTTCCTTGCTGCGATAGCGGTTGCGGTCGCTGCGCGAATGGCCGCGGGTGCGATAGGTCTTGCACTCGATGAGCGTCGGGCCGCCGCCTTCGCGCGCGCGGGCGATGGCTTCGAGGGCCGCTTCGGCGACATCCTCGATGCGGTTGCCGTCAACGGTGACGCCCGGCATGCCATAGGCTTGCGCGCGCACCGCAATGCGATCCACGGCCATGGAGCGTTCGGTCGAAACTGACATGCCATATTGATTGTTCTCGCATGCGAAGATCACCGGCAGCTTCCAGATCGCCGCCATGTTGAGCGCTTCGTGGAAGGCACCTTCGTTGGTGGCGCCGTCGCCGAAGATGCAGATGGCCACATCGTCGCGCTTCTGCTTCTTGATGGCGAGTGCCGCACCGACCGCAATCGGAATGCCGCCGCCGACGATGCCGTTGGCGCCGAGATTGCCGCTTTCGACATCGGCGATGTGCATGGAGCCGCCGCGGCCGCGGCAATAGCCCTCTTCCTTGCCGAAGAATTCGGCGAACATCAGCTTCGGGTCAGCCCCCTTGCCGATGCAGTGGCCGTGGCCGCGATGGGTCGAGGTGATGTAGTCGCTGCGGCGGAGCGCCATGGTCATGCCGATGGAACTGGCTTCCTGGCCGATGGAGAGATGCATTGTGCCGTGGATGAGGCCGCGCATGTAGCATTCCTCGGCGCCCTCTTCGAAGCGGCGCACGAGATACATGCGGCGAAGCGCTTCGCGGAGTTCCGGCGTGCCGAAGTGCTGGTAGAACGGTCGGGCATTGGACGCGGTTGCTGCGTTGCCCCGCGCGGCAGTCTGGGTCATGATGTTTGGCCGGGCTCTTTCGCGGTCAATTTGATACTTTTCTTGTTCCCGGTGTCAATATGTAATATTTCTCGATTGGTGAAAGGGCAGGGGAATGGCGGAGATAGAGCTACAGAAGATCTCCAAAGCCTGGGGTGAGTTCAAAGGCGTCGATGCCGTCGATCTCACCATACGGGACAAAGAGTTCATGGTGTTCCTGGGACCCTCGGGCTGCGGCAAGACCACGACCATGCGGATGATCGCAGGCCTCGAGGAACCTACCGGCGGCGACATTCTGATCGACGGGGAAGTGATCACCGACCTCGACGCGCGCGACCGCGACGTCGCCATGGTGTTCCAGAGCTACGCGCTCTATCCCAACATGTCGATTTACGACAACATCCGCTTTCCCCTTCGGATGCGCGGAATACCCAAGGGCGAGCACGATGGCCTGGTGCGGAAGGCCGCCGACATGGTGGAACTGGGCGAACTTCTCGAACGGAAACCCAGGGCACTTTCCGGCGGGCAGCGGCAGCGCGCGGCGCTGGCGCGCGCGATCGTGC
>JAAURV010000101.1 GCA_012032065.1 Hyphomicrobiales bacterium | reverse complement strand
GGCGAAGCGGGCATCGACAAGCTCGAAGGCGCCTCGGCAATGATGCGCTCTACGGCGGCAACGACAACGACGAATTGGTGGGCGACGAAGGCGCGGATCTTCTCGGCGGCGGCAATGGCAACGACATTCTCGAAGGCGGCACGGGCAACGACCGCATGTTCGGCAACGCCGGCATCGATACGTTCGTGTTCGAGATCGCCGACGACAGCGACACGATCATGGATTTCGCCGACAATGCCGACAGGATCGATCTCACATCCTACGACTTCGCCAACGCCAACGTGGCCAAGTCCTTCGCCGCGCAAGTGGGCGCCAATGTGGTGTTCAACTTCGGGGCGGGCGACATCCTGACCGTGAACAACATCACGCTGGCGCAGCTCACGGGCGTGGACTTCATTCTGTAGCAGGTGTTTACTTCACCGCCGTCACGTTCACCACGAGCGGGCGGCGGTGATGGATTGCATGGGCAGCGAATCCATTTCCTTCGATGCGCACATCCTTGCCCGACTTGCGGCCGAGCATCTTCAGCATCAGGCCATTGAGCGAATAGACGTGGACCTGATCGAACGTTGAGTTGGGATCGGCGAATTTGCCGCCATCTTCGATGCAGATGGATTTGGCAAGTTGGAGAATGTAGATCACCTCCGCCGCATCGCCTTGCGCCACATCCTCGTAGTTGGGAGTGCCCGCAACGGTTGCGCTTGCAAGCTTGCCGTGGAGCGACACAATGTTTTCGGCTTTTGAAACATCAAGACAGGCGGCTTGTGCTGTCGTAGCCAAACACAAAACGGCCTGAGCAGCGATCCAGTTTTTCACGACTCCTTCTCTCCGTGTCTCCGTTTGCGGGCGCTATCCAGCATATCAGCCATATTCGATGCGTGGAACGCTGTCGGACCCGCCGGCCGCACTTGTGACATTTCGCACAGAATAAATTGCCGTAGGGTGATATCACCTTCGGCGGCACCGCAGATCGTAGCAAATCAACACTGCCAGCCCCGCATTTCTGCAATGCACGAGGGGCCGCGCCAAGGCTTTGCCGCCATCTCCCTGCCTGAGGGGGCATTCGTCTTCGTTATCGCAGAGCGCAGGAGTCCCCCATGCCAAAGTTCTCGCTTTCAATTCCGTTCGACGCCTCTCAAGTTGACGACTTCAAGCCGGACCAGAAGGTCAAGGTGCTGGTCAAATCCGGCAAGGAAAGAAAATCCGAAATCATTTCTTTGCGGCGAAAGGGCGATGCTGTTGCGTCCTTTGCCTTTTCCGACGATGCCGGATCGGTGCGCATTCTTGCAGGGCCGGCCGATGCCTCCGACCAAGAACTCGAAGGCCTTGATACGCTCGTCACCGACATTCCCCGCAAACTCATTGAGGAAACCAAAGGCAAGCTGCCCGCCATTATTATTCCCTCTTATTTCTGGTGGTGGTGGAAGAGCTGGTGCCGGACATTCACGATCCGCGGACGCGTGCAGTGCGCCGACGGCAGCCCGGTTCCGGGCGCCAAAGTCTGCGCGCTCGACGTCGATTGGTGGTTCTATTGGAAAAGCACGCAGCAGATCGGATGTGCCTACACCGATGCCACCGGTTCGTTCGAGCTCAAGTTCCGCTGGTGTTGCGGCTGGTGGCCATGGTGGTGGTGGAAGCACCGGATCTGGGATCTCGATTCCGTACTCTCCGCAAAAATCAGCGAGGTGATGGCGCGTATTCCGGACTTTGGGCTGAAGCCGCCACGCGACACGAGCCCGAGCCTCGACGTCTTCGAGGACAGCTTCAAACTCGAAGGCAAGTTCTGGATCCCCGACAAGATCACGCCAGAAAATGCTCCGATGCTGGAGAATTTGCGCAAGGAACTGCTCGCCAGGCTGCCTGCCGACGACATGCTCGAGAAACTGCGCATCTGGCCGTGGACGCCGTGGCATCCGTGGCGCGACTGCACGCCCGATGTGATCTTCCGCGTGACGCAAGACTGCGCCGCGCCAGGAACGGTAATCTACGAAGAGAACGTGACTCAGACGCGTTGGGATGTTCCGACATCTCTCAACGTGACTTTGATTGCCAACGACAAAGCCTGCTGCCGCAAGATCTGCAACGACCCGCCTTGCGAGGACGGCGAATGCATGGTGATCACGCGTGTTTGCGGCGTTCCGATCAACGAGATCGGCGGCAATATGGGTGCACCTGCCTCGCCGGCCGGCTATTACCGGCCTGGCGCAGTGGCGCCGGGTTCCACTTCGGCCGACGGCGATCGTCCATTCTCCGAGACCGTGACGGTCGAAAAGAATTCGGGCGCCATGGTCAATGTCGACTTTTATGAAATCCAGTGGCACGACGGAACCGGCTGGACCGATCCGCCGCCCGGCAGCTTGCTCAATTTCTCGCGCACCTACATGCACATGCTGGCGCCGCTGTTCCCAACAGCGAACCCGACATTCGACTTCGTGTTGATGTCGGATGGCGCCACGGACCACACCGTGGTGAAGAGCAAGGAGTATTTCGAAGCCAACAGCGGTCTCGGCATCTGGGGCTTCGACTACATCTGGATTGCCAACGAGTTCCTGGTTGTCCCGATGGACTCCTCGAAGTTCCCCGACGGAGCGCACCGCTTCCAGGTCGTGGGCTGGGAAGAGGCAGGCGGCGTGCTCACCAATGGGAGAGTGCTGCCCATCTGCGCTACCAAGATCGATAACTCGCTTGTTCTCCGCTTCGACAAGCGCGTGGTGTCGGCGGCCGTGCATCCGGCGGCGCATAACTGTGGCAGCGTTCACGTCTGTACGCTTGAACCGGACACGCATATCTCGGCGGTGCGGATCGGCGGGCAGACGGTGCTCGCGTGCGGAACGGTCGATGCGGCTGCAGGCGATCTGGAGATCGATTTCCAGGTCTCCGATCCCGATGGTCATCTCGGAAGCTACACGTTGCAGGCTCATTACGGCTTGAATGGCGTGCAGAATCTTCTGTCGATCCCGGGCGCGTCCGTCGTTCCGCTTGCGGCCGGTGTTCAGACCGGCTGGAACATGGGCGACACGGCGGGTTCCTATGGCCGGGCGCTCGCTCAGGGCGCTGTCATTCCCACCTGGAATGGCGGACAATTCCGGCTGACCGTCAGGGCAAGCGATGCGTTCCCGATCCCCTGCTGCTATCAGCTGCGTCTCAGAGGCTGGAAGCGCAATATCGTGAGTTGCGGTTTGGACTATCACAATACGACTGAGCTGTCGCTCGGCGTCGGCGTTTGCCCGCCGAGAGATTAGAGAGACCTGATGGAGATGCGCTTCTATTGGCTGGCGCTTGGCGTTCTCGCCGTATGGCGCATCTCTCATCTGCTTAACGCGGAGGACGGGCCATGGGATTCCATGGCCCGTTTGCGCCAGTATGCGGGCCAAGGTTCGCTTGGCCGCGCGCTGGACTGTTTCAATTGCCTGAGCTTGTGGGTCGCGCTGCCGGTAGCTTGGCTTGTCGCTCTGTCCATGCTTGAGTTCATATTGTTGTGGCCAGCGATGTCGGGCGGCGCAATTCTGTTGCATCGCCTCCTTGATCGCAATCCGCCGTCTGCCCAATTCGAAGAAGATAAACCAGGAGACTGATCATGTCGTGTTGCGGATCGAAGCGAATAGCCGTGGGATCATTCGGCGGCATGGCAAACACCGCAGCGCCGCAGCCCGAGGCGCGACGCTACAGCGTGGCCTACTTCCGCTATGTCGGGGCGACGGCTCTGACCGTTACAGGGCCGGTGACGGGACGAACCTACCGCTTTCCCGCACCTGGCGCCGTCATGCCCGTCGATCCACGCGATCAAGCCTCGATGATGCGTGTTCCGATACTAAAGCTGGCTGCCGGCCCCTAAACCAGCGCTCCATGGCAGTGCTTGTATTTCTTGCCTGAGCCGCATGGGCAGGGATCGTTGCGGCCGACGCGGCCCCAACTCGCTGGGTTCTTGGGATCGAGCTTGGTTTGCACTTCGCCTTCTTCTTCCCCGGCGGACGCAAAGATGGGCATTCCGCCGATCTCGTCCTCGCCGGTCAAGGGATCGAGGTGGTGCACCGACATCATCGGCAGGTCATCCTCGTCCGGCAGCATGTCTTCGGAAGGCCGCGTCTGGATTTCGACGCGCATCAATTGCGCCGTCACGGTTTCGCGGAGCTTGGCGATCATCGCCTCGAAGAGATTGTAGCCCTCGGTCTTGTATTCGTTAAGCGGATCGCGCTGGCCGTAGCCTCTCAAATGAATCACCTGCCGCAACTGATCGACGGTGACGATATGGTCGCGCCAGAGCTGATCGAGCGTTTGCAGCAGCACCGCCTTTTCGACTTGCATGGTGATCTCGGGCGTGAAGCGTTGGCGCTTTTCGGCATAGAGGTCGTCGGCGGATTTCGTTACCCGCTCGCGGATTTCTTCCTCGGCGATGCCTTCTTCCTTGGCCCATTCGTCGACGGGGAAGTCGATGGCGACTGCTTCGCGCAGCCGCTCGCGCAGCCTTCGGCGTCCCATTGCTCGGCATGAGGCAGTTGGGCGGGATTGTGCTTGGTGACGAGATCGTCGATGGTCTGGTGGCGCATGTCGTCGATGGTCTCCGCCACCTCTTCGCCCTTCATGATGCCGATGCGCTGTTCGAAGATGACCTTGCGCTGATCGTTCATGACGTTGTCGAACTTGAGAAGGTTCTTGCGGATGTCGAAGTTGCGCGCCTCGACTTTTTGCTGGGCTTTCTCGAGCGCCTTGTTGATCCAGGGATGGACGATGGCTTCGCCTTCCTTGAGGCCGAGTTTCTGCAGCATCGAGTCCATGCGCTCGGAACCGAAGATGCGCATGAGATCGTCCTCGAGCGACAGATAGAAGCGCGACTGGCCGGGATCGCCCTGGCGGCCGGAGCGGCCGCGCAGCTGATTGTCGATGCGACGGCTTTCGTGGCGTTCAGTGCCGATGACGAAGAGACCGCCGGCGCCAGCACTTTCTGCTTGTTGGCCTCGATCTCGGCCTTGATCGCCGCGGTGCGGCGGTCGCGCTCCGTGCCTTGCGGCAGATCCTTCAATTCGGCGGCGACGCGCATTTCGAGGTTGCCGCCGAGTTTGATGTCGGTGCCGCGGCCCGCCATGTTGGTGGCGATCGTGACCGCGCCGGGAACGCCGGCTTGCGCGATGATCTCGGCTTCCTGTTCGTGATAGCGCGCGTTCAGAACGTTGTGCGGAACGCCCGCGGCCTTGAGTAACCCCGAAAGCACTTCCGATTTTTCAATCGAGGTGGTGCCGACGAGACTCGGCTGGCCACGCCCGCTCGACTCCTTGATGGTTTCGATGATCGCCGCGTATTTCTCGCGCGCCGTGCGGTAGACCTCGTCGTCCTCGTCCTTGCGGGCGACGGGCAAGTTGGTCGGAATGTCGAGAACTTCGAGCTTGTAGATATCCATGAACTCGTCGGCCTCGGTCGATGCCGTTCCGGTCATGCCGGCGAGCTTCCTGTAGAGGCGGAAGTAGTTCTGGAAGGTGATGGACGCGAGCGTCACGTTCTCCGGTTGAATCTGCGCGTGCTCCTTGGCTTCGAGCGCCTGATGCAGGCCTTCCGAATAGCGGCGGCCCGGCATCATGCGGCCGGTGAACTCGTCGATGATCACCACCTGGTTGTCGTGAACGATGTAGTCCTTGTCGCGCTGGAACAGCTTATGGGCGCGCAGCGCCTGCTGAACGTGGTGCACGACGGTGACGTTTTCGGCGTCGTAGAGATTGGAGCCCTTGAGAAGTCCGGCGCCGCCAAGCACCTGCTCCAGATGCTCATTGCCCTTTTCGGTGAGCGTGCAGGAGCGCTGCTTCTCGTCGAGCTCGTAATCCTCCGGCGCGAGCTCGGGGATGTATTTGTCGATGGCGTTGTAGAGATCGGACTTGTCGTCGACGGGACCTGAAATGATGAGCGGTGTCCTCGCTTCGTCCACGAGAATCGAGTCGACTTCGTCGACGATGGCGAAGTGGTGCCCACGCTGCACCATCTCTTCGAGATGGTATTTCATGTTGTCGCGGAGGTAGTCGAAGCCCAGTTCGTTGTTGGTGGCGTAAGTGATGTCGCAGGCATACATCTGGCGGCGTTGCGTGTCGTTAAGGCCATGCACGATCACGCCGGTTTTCATGCCAAGGAAGCTGTAAATTTCACCCATCCAGGCGGCGTCGCGGCGGGCAAGGTAGTCGTTGACGGTCACCACATGCACGCCCTTGCCTTCGAGCGCGTTGAGATAGACCGGTAAAGTGGAAACCAGCGTTTTGCCTTCGCCGGTTTTCATCTCGGAAATGGAGCCTTCGTTCAGCACCATGCCACCGATCAATTGAACATCGAAATGGCGCTGGCCCAAGGTGCGCTTCGCGGCTTCCCTGACCGTGGCGAAGGCGGGAACCAGCAGGCTGTCGAGATCGGCGCCGTTCGCCAGCTGCTGGCGGAATTCGGCCGTGCGGGCCTTGAGATCGGCGTCGGAAAGCCGCGACAGCTGGTCTTCCAGCGCGTTGATTTCGGCCACCCGGCCTTTGTACTTCGACACCTTTCGATCGTTGGTTGTGCCGAAGATTTTTGCCGCGATTGACCGCAGTCCGAGCATATGAATCGTCCTTGTTTGGGGAGGGCCCCGAGAAATCCCGCCTGCTTCTAGTGGAATACGGGGCGAAGGGGAATCGCCTTCCGGCGGCATCCGGTCAAGGGCAGCGGGTTCTTTCTCATGTAAGTCCTGAAATGCGGTATTTCCATGTGTTGCCGTGCGGCAACAGGTGGCCGAAACACTGAGAGCCGGCGTGGGTGGGCCTATGCGGCACTGTTTTGGCACGGTATTTCGCCAGTGTCCGGAACCGGCAAAGCTGCTCAGGGGGGCTTATTCTCGCCTTCTTTGGCGCTCAATGCAGCGCCCGGTTTGAAACCGGTCCGGCGGCCGGATTTGCGAGAAGTTCAAAAGCGATGCATCACTTTGCAAGACATCTGAAATCGGCGCTTCTGACCGGCGCGGCGCTCGCCGTGTGGGTTGCCGCCGCGGCTGCCCAGGACGCGTCGAAGGAAGACAAGATCATTGCCACCGTCAACGGCCACGAAATCCGCATTTCGGAAGTGCAGATGGCGACCGACGACATCATCGGCCAGTTGCCCGATTTGCCGCCCAAGCTCAGGTTTCCCTTCGTCGTCGAATATCTGATCGAGCGCCACATGCTGGCGCAGCTTGCGGTCAAGGAAGGCGTTGCCGACACCGACGAATACAAGCGCCGCCTCGCCCTCTATCAGGCGAAGGCGCTGCGGGATGCCTATTTCTTCCAGAAGATTCGCCCGGCGGTGACCGACGAGGAATTGAAGGCGGCCTACGAAGAAGAATCGCAGAAGCTTGCGTCGACCGAACGGGTACGCGCGCGCCACATTCTGGTGGCGACCGAGAAGGAAGCCGAATCGATTGCCGCGAAGCTGAAGGCCGGCGAGAAGTTCGAAGATCTCGCCAAGCAGTACAGCCTCGACGGTTCCAAGGATTTCGGCGGCGACCTTGGTTATTTCACCGCGCCGGAGATGGTGGCGGAGTTTTCCAAGGCGACCTTTGCCTTGAAGGTCGGCGAGACGACGCCGCCGGTGAAGACGGACTTCGGCTGGCACATCATCAGGCTCGAAGACCGCAAGATGGGCGCGGCCCAGCCCTTTGACCAGGTGAAGCCGGCGATCCGCAATGTGCTGTTGCGCAAGAAGGTGCAGGAAGTCATCAACGACTTGCGCAAGACCGCGAAGGTCGAAATCCTCGACGAGGACTTGAAGAGGATGACCGCCGAGGCCGACAAGCAGCGCAAGCTCATGGAAGAGCGGGCGAAAGGCCAGGCCGTGACGCCGGGCGCCGCACCCGGTCAGGCTGAAGGCGAAGGCGACGGCGGCAAGGGCGACCTGCAGCTTCCGCAATAACTGCGTCGTTCTGGGGGGACGGCATCATGGCGCATCCCGTATCGCCGCTGGCGCCGGCGAGTTTTCCCGAAATGCCGCCGGTCGCGGGCGTCAAACTCGCGGCGGCCGAGACCGGCATCCGCTACAAGAACCGGCCCGATGTTTTGATGGCGGTTTTGCCCGCGGGAACGAGCGTGGCCGGATGTTTCACAACTTCGAAATCCCGTTCCGCGCCGGTGGACTGGTGCGTGTCGGCGCTGAGAGGCGGCAAGGCACGCGCGGTCGTGATCAATGCCGGGAATGCCAACGCTTTCACGGGCAAGGCCGGAACCGCCACGGTGAGGGCAGTGGCGAAGACTGCGGCAAAAGCTCTTGGCTGCAAACCAACGGAAGTGTTTCAGGCTTCGACCGGCGTGATCGGCGAGCCGCTCAATCCAGTGCCGATCACCGGCGCGCTGGAATATCTCGCAACTCGCGCCGCCGAGGACCAGTGGTCGATGGCGGCGCGCGCCATCATGACGACGGACACGTTTCCGAAGGGCGCCACCGCGCAAGTGAAACTTGGCCGCGCCACGGTGACGATCAACGGCATCGCCAAGGGCTCCGGCATGATCGCGCCCGACATGGCGACGATGCTGGCGTTCGTATTCACCGACGCCGCTCTGCCGCCGCGCATTCTGCAGCAGCTTCTCGCGCGGAGTGTGCGTAAGAGTTTCAACTGCGTGACTGTCGATGGCGATACGTCCACGTCGGACACGCTTCTTGCATTCGCAACCGGCGCTGCCGGATCGCCGCTCGAGAAACTCAAGTCCGCCGATGACAAGCGGCTCGCCGCTTTTGCAAAGGCGCTCGATGCCGTATGCCTCAATCTCGCTTTGCAAGTGGCGAAAGATGGCGAAGGTGCCGAGAAGCTGATCGAGATCGCGATCACCGGCGCGGAGAACGATCGCGCCGCGCATCGCATTGCCATGTCGATCGCCAATTCGCCGTTGGTGAAGACGCAATTGCCGGCGAAGACGCGAACTGGGGCCGCATCGTCATGGCCGTGGGCAAGGCTGGCGAAAAGGCTCTCCGCGACAAGCTGCGAATCAGAATCGGCGGCATCACCGTTGCGAAGAACGGCATGCGCGATGCTTCCTATAAAGAAACCGAGATTATGCCGCACATGAAGAGCCGCCACATTCTAATCGAAGCGGATGTGGGCGTGGCGCGCGGCGCTGCACGGGTATGGACCTGCGATCTCACCCACCGCTACATCGACATCAACGGCTCCTATCGCAGCTGATGCGCATGGTGCTGGTCGCGGCGGTGGCCCTCGTCGACGCCGACGGGCGCGTGCTGATGGCAAAGCGGCCGGAAGGCAAGACGCTCGCCTGGACGT
>JAAURV010000100.1 GCA_012032065.1 Hyphomicrobiales bacterium | reverse complement strand
GGGCCATGACCCCGTCTTGTCCATTTGCGGGAGTTCCACGACGCAATTCAAGGAGAAATGCGGGCTGTTTCCGTTGAGGAGGAGCGCATCTTGATGTCGAATGCGTCGTTGCACACCCGCATCGCGAACAAGCGAAGTCAATGACTTGCGCCGCTCGGGCCTTGCGGTTTGCTCGGCACTTTGAGCAAGTCATTGGGTTCGATTGGCCGCGATGCGACCATCACAAGAGCATCGGGCGGCTTATCGGCGGCACGGAAATGTGTGCATGCGATAGGCAACGAGTGCGGGGATCCATTTCTGAACGAGGATGAGGGCCGGAGTTTGCTGCGCGATGGGTCGCCGAAACGAGTCCGGCGATGACAATTTTGGTGGAGCGGAGGATCATTGAGTGAGGCTTTGTTGCCAATGCGCACGAGCGTCAGACGTGCGATGCGAACTGCCTCGGACTTGCTGTTCGTGACGGCCGACTTCATAGCCCGCTGCAAAAGTTCGTCATCCATGTCGATGGTGAAGCGCATGTTGCATGTCCGATTCTCAGTTCTCGAATGCCGGAGATCACTGCTCATTGGAGGCAGCTTGCGATGATCATCGCGCCGCTCGGCGGCAATTTTGTCAAAAATCTTATGGGCTGTGCAAATCGGCAACAGGCAAAGCCGCCGAAGAGGGTTCTAGAATTTGCAGGCGAGGCGCAGATCGTCAGCCTACGGAGGGCCCCCAATTTTCTTGGATTTCTCCGCATAATTCCGAGAATCGTAAATTCCTCCGTGTACTGACGGCCTGCGCCGCGCCTTTGGCGTTTACGAGTTGTTAGGGGAGTTTGGGCGATACACAATATGTTGACGGCATATTGCCGAATCACACAAAGGGGTGGAAACACATGTTCATGACAGTCGGTTTGGGCCGATAAGGCCCCTGCGCTGTTAGATGTGTGAGGCTTACCTGCGTTGTGGGGACTATCAACTCTACTAGGAGAATGAATATGGCGAAGAAAGCTGCTAAGAAGCCCGCGAAAAAGGCTGCCAAGAAGAAGGCCGCCAAGAAGAAGAAGTAAGCTTCTTTAAGCGAAGACTTCAGGACTGGACCCCGGACGGCATCGCCTCCGGGGTCAGTTCTTTTTGGAGAGCGCGTTCGCGCTTCCGCAAATCAAAAAGGGCCGCGAAATCCGCGGCCCTCTTGCTTTCGTCGAGTGGCCTTACTGATAGACGTAAATGCGCGAGCCGATATTGACGCGGTTGTAGAGGTCGATCACGTCGGCGTTCATCATGCGGATGCAGCCGGACGACACCGCTCCGCCAATCGAGGACGCGTTGTTGGTGCCGTGCACGCGGAATAAGGTTCCGCCGATGTAGAGGGCGCGCGCGCCGAGCGGATTGCCGGGGCCTCCTTCCATGACTTCCGGGGAGAATGTGGCCCTTCTCGGCTTCACGGCGAATCATCTCCGCCGGCGACGCCAGTCCGGCCACTCGCGCTTGGCGGCAATGCGCGACGAACCGCTCCACTGGAAGCCTTCGCGGCCGACGCCGACGCTGTAGCGGATCGCCTCGCCATCGCCGGTCACATAATAGAGCGCGCGCTCGGGCGTTCTGACGATTAATGTGCCCGGCTTGTATTTGCCCTCGTTCCAGGCGACGACCCGTTTCGTGCTGCGCGAGCTCAAGCCCGAACCAAAGCCAAAACCGGTGGTGCGCCGGGGCGCCGTTGTCTGGCTTCTGAACACGCAATTGAGGAAATTTCCGCAATCCCGTCTTCCGGCGATGCGTTCGGCGCGGCGCTTGCGCAGTTCCGATTGGGCCTTGAGGCGCGCACGGCGGCGCTCATCGAGACTCGCGGCCTTCTTCTTTTCGAAAGCTTTTTTCTCAGCGGCGCGCTTTTTCTCTTCCGCCTTCTTCTTTGCTTCGGCGGTCTTGCGCCTCTCCTCGGCGGTCTTCTGGGCTGCTTCGCGCTTCTTCTTTTTCAGGAGCAGCGCTTCGTCCTGGCCCTTCTGAGTGGCCGCGTAGGTGGCGGCCGGAGCTGCCGCGAACACCAATAGAAGCGCCGCAGCAGCAGCGATAAGTCGTTGCCTCATCATCGAATCCCTCTATTCAGCCCCTTCGGCACCCTAATAACCATAGCGTCAAGCGCGAGCAATGGGCATGGCGGTTCGGCAGCCATTCACGTAAGCTTGTGTTAACAAGTTTGTCCCTCGACCCTTAAGGAGTTGCTAATGAGGCCCCTCGCACTCGCTTTCACATCCGCGTTTCTCGCTACATCGGCGCTCACCGTGCCGGCTTTGGCACAGGACCGGCCGCCTGTCGTAACGGCAATCCTGCAATCGTTCGAAACTCAGCTCAAGGGCAGCGCCAGCATCGGCAACATCGCTGACGACGGCTCGGGCAACATCACCGTAACCAACATGTCCTTCGATGCTCCCGCCTCGGGCACGGAACCGGCAATCAAGTTTACCGTCGGCGAGATGGCGCTGAACGGCGTGTCCGACAAGGGAAGCGGCCTCTTCGAGATTTCCAACGCCACGTTCAAGGGCATGAAGGTCGATGTCTCCGATCCCTCGGGCGCGACCATGCCCGTGTCGGTCGCGATCGACGTGCCGGAAGGGCGGACGGAAGGCTGGTATGTTCTGGCCCTCGGCGACCAACCGTCCGCGCTCGACCAGTTCCGCGCGTCGATGAGCGTTGCCCGCAAGACCGAGTTCGGAAAGATGACCATGACCGTCAATGGCGTGACGGTAACCGCGGATGGTTACTCGGCAACTTGGGACGGCGATCCCAACACCGGCTCGGGCATGTTCGACGCGCGCTTCTCCAATCTCGTCATTCCCGAATCGGCAATCGCGATGCTGGATACGGCGGGTCAGCTGAAGCAGTTGGGCTACACCGACATCCGCATCGATCTTTCGGGTAAGGGCAAGCTCGACGTGACGCCGGAAGCTCTGAGCTTCGACATGTCTGGCGCCTATGACATGAAGGATATGGGCAGCCTGCAGTTCTCCGCCGCCGCCGCCAATGTTCCGATGGCCGCCGTCGGCGAATTGCAAAGCGCCAGCAAAGCCGGCCGGGAGCCGGATTTCAATGCGATGATGCCCCAGCTCATGGGCGTGACGCTCAGCTCGGTCAAACTCCGCTTCGAAGACGCATCGATCACCAAACGCGTGCTGCCGATGATCGCCGCCATGCAGGGCATGGACGAGGCGACGATGGTGGCGAGTGCCGGCGCCATGGCGCAGTTGGGTCTGGCGCAACTCAAGAACCAAGCGTTCACGGATCAGACTGTCGCGGCCATTAACGCGTTCTTGAAGGACCCGCGCTCGCTCACCGTGTCGCTGAAGCCCGCGGCGCCCGTTACCGTGCAGGAGATGATGGGTTTTAGCCCGCAAGACCCCGGTGCGGCGATCACACAGCTTGGTGTTTCCGTATCCGCCAACGATTGAGGTTTTTCATGGCCCGCCGCAAGACACTTGCCCTGGCGCTGGTTTTGACCAGCGCTTGGACCGCGCCCGCCCTTGCAAGTCCCGAAAGCGAAGCGATGATCCGCGATCTGATCGCGGCGATCGATTCCTCCGCCACCTGGAATGCCTCCACGAATGGCATCTCCAGCTCGGGCTCGAAGACGATTGTCGACGGCCTCACCATCTCCCTGGCGAGCGGCGGCCTCACGTTTTCCGGCAACAAGCTCGAGCTTGAAGATCTTTCGCCCGGCGATGGCGGCGGCGCGACGCTCTCTTCCTTTATGCTCGACACTTTCTCGGCGAAGTTTCCGGAAGGCAGCCTTTCGGTAGAGAAGGCGAATGGCCACGACTTGAGCTTCCCTTCACTGAGCGGATGGGCCTACGACGAGAAGCAGCCCGCCACGTCGATTGCCAGACTCTACAGCCGCATTGCCGATGTCGCGTTCAAGGACATCGTGTTTCCCCGGCTCGATGCCGAAATCGGCGTGAAAACCAGCCCGTCCAAGCCGCAGGTGCAGACGATCACCTACGAAGACCTGCGCTACGAAGGCATGTCGAAGGGCAAGCTGGCGCTCAATTCGGTGGCCCGCATTGCCCAGACCATTAAGGAAGGCGATGGGCCTGCGGTTCAGTTAACGTGGAACGGAATGGTTGCACGGAATTTCGACTGGGGCGCCTTTGTGAAGATCACCGACCCCGATGCCTATCCGGGCGGCAAAGGAGATCCCACATGGCGCACCGGGCTCGAGAGCGCCGAGATCGGCAAGCTCACGGCGACGGTCGATGGCGCGGAGACGTTCTCCATCGGATCGATCAAAATGGGAGCCATGGATATCCGCCAGCCGGAGAGACCGTTCTTGGCGCTCTATGACACGTTGCTTACGAAAGGCCCCGACCTCCCCGAGGCCGAAATGGCCACGCTCATGCGCGACAATTTCTCGGGCCTCGTGGGCTGGTTCCGCTTCAATTCATTCGAGATGTCCGATCTCAAGGGCACACTTCCGACGCAAGGCACAATCGCGCTTCAATCGGCCGCGTTCGAGAATCTGTCATCCGACGGATTGGGCAAGCTCAAAATGTCGGGCTTCGACGTCAAGGATCCAGACTTCATGGCCTCGCTCGCGGCATTCGAATTGGCGGATGTCACATGGCCCAAGGTAACGACATTTTTCGACATCGGGCTGCTGGACCAAAAGAAAAGACGCAACGAACCGCTCGACCAGCAGGAAGTAGCGCGCCTCGCCGGAGAGATCGTGAGCGCCATCCCGCGGGTTGGGCGAATGGAGTTTTCCGGCCTGTCGACGGGCATTCCAGGCACAGCGCCCTTCTCGCTCAAGCGCTACATGGCGACCAGCGAAGGCGGCAGCGCGCTGTTTCCCAAACGCGCCGAAGGCCGCATCGAGGAACTCGTCATACCCGAAGCGCTTCTGATGTCGGACCCGCAGGCGCGGGAAGTGTTCACGGCGCTGGGCTACAACTCGCTGACGATCGATCTTGACGGCGCCGCGACACATGACGCCGGATCCGGTGCATACGACACCAAAGTCACGCTCGGCACAAAGGAAGCCGGAAAGCTCAAACTCGACTACGCGATCGGCGGACTCACCGAACAGGTAGTCAACCAATTCTTCGCGGTGATACTAAGCGCACCACCGCAGGGCGATCCCGATCCGGCGCAGATCATGGCAGCCATGGCGCCGCTCACCTTTGATGGGTTGACGCTCCGTTTCGAAGACGCTTCCCTTACCAAACGGCTGGTCGGTTTTGCCGCCAAGATGCAGGGCATGGACGAGAATTCCGTCAAGGCCAACGCGACGGCATTGGCGACGCTTGGGTTATCCCAACTCAAGTCGCCGGAGCTGATGCAGCAAGTGACAGCGGCAATCGGCGGTTATCTCGGCGATCCCAAGTCGTTCACCATCTCGATCAAACCGCAAAAACCTTTGGGGCTCATGGATTTCATGGCGCTGAATCCGAACGATCCGGCGGCCGCCGTCAATCTGCTCGGCGTTTCGGTGAGGGCGAACGACTAAGGGCGCTCACGCCTCCGGCAGGTTGAGCCGGATGTGAAGCTCGCGGAGTTGCTTGGGCGTCACTTCGCTGGGCGTCCGACCAAATTTCCACGCCGTTGAAGACGTTGCCGCTATGTCGCGAATAATACAGCGATCATCGCCGCCGCAATCGTAATGATGCCGGTGGAGATTACGGGGTGCTTTTCGACTGTTTGAACAACATTCTGCCAAATCGACAACTGTTTAGTATCTTGACTGGCAACGTCTGTATTTGACTTTTGGTGCCCGCCCGTGGCAATTACATGCACGTCAACAAGTTGCTGTGCGAGTTGACTATCGAGCATGGATTCCATTGCCGAAACATCGATCC
Source organism: Hyphomicrobiales bacterium (assembly GCA_012032065.1). GTDB lineage: Bacteria > Pseudomonadota > Alphaproteobacteria > Rhizobiales > Aestuariivirgaceae > Aestuariivirga. Next base: position 3,486 of record JAAURV010000100.1, on the reverse strand, counting down.
TCCCGCCGTTCTTGTAATGCCCATCCGCCGATTCAAGTGCGCGGTAGTAGGGTGATTTGTTGGCTGCAATTTGCTCAGGGATTGTATTTTTACCCGGCAATCTGGCGCCCAACTTTGCGCACAGAACCAAATATGAAACTGCTCTTGCGGTCCTGCCGTTACCATCGACGAATGGATGTATCCAGTTCAGCCGCCATAAAACATAGGCGCAAAGATGAACCGCGGTTTGCCGTTGCCAGTTATCATTGACATACTCGCACATTTCCTCAACTGCAGATGGGACCTCCGACGCTTCAACAGGCGTGTGCGAGCTGCCAGTTATCTTAACCCCAGCAGGACGATAGTTGCCGGCGTACTCCGAAATGCCTTCCAACGCACTTCTGTTCAGCTTCAACAAAAGTGACGGTTTCAACCTGTACGAATTGTTTTTGAGCCATTTCTGCAGTTCGGCCATCGAGGCATCGAACTGCTTGAGTGAATTCTCTGCTTCTCGTTCAGCAATTGCGCGCCGATCAGTTATCAAGAGGGGCGATTGCGCCTCACTTGAACGATCTTTAGCCATAAGACTTTTGCCTCAGACGCTCCGCTGCCGTGTCCACCATTTCCCGAGTCACATCGTCATTTTCAATCTTGGCAGAACCGTAAGCAAAACTTCTGCGTTGAGCTTCCTTTTCGCTTTCACTCATTGAAGTGCGTCGGGCTGCCTCTAGGAGGGTCTTCAGTTTATGCGTCATTGCCACTTCTCCAACTGAATCAAGCTTAAGACTTTTGTTCACTCTGGTAAACAGGCGGCCAACGAGTTCACGCCTCCGGCAGGTTGAGCCGGATGTGAAGCTCGCGGAGTTGCTTGGGCGTCACTTCGCTTGGAGCGGCCATGAGCAGGTCCTGGGCCTGCTGATTCATGGGGAAGAGAACGACTTCGCGCAGGTTGGTTTCGTTGCAGAGAAGCATCACGATGCGGTCCACTCCGGGCGCGATGCCGCCATGCGGCGGCGCGCCATATTGGAAGGCGCGATACATGCCGCCGAATTTTTCCAGCAGCACCTCTTCCGGATAGCCCGCAATCTCGAAGGCCTTCTTCATGACCTCCGGGCGATGATTTCTGATAGCGCCCATGATAGCTCGATGCCGTTGCAGACGATGTCATACTGGAAGGCGTTGATGGTCAGCGGGTCCTTCGACTCGAGCGCTTCAAGCCCGCCCTGCGGCATGGAGAAGGGGTTGTGCGAGAAGTCGACCTTCTTCTCTTCTTCGTTCCACTCGTACATCGGAAAATCGACGATCCAGCAGAACTCGAAGCGGTCCTTGGCAACGAGATTCAGTTCCTCGCCCACCTTGTTCCGCGCCTCTCCGGCGAATTTGTAGAATTTCTCCGGCCGCCCCGCCGCGAAGAATACGGCGTCACCCACCTCAAGGCCAAGCTTGGCGCGGATCGCTTCGGTTCGCTCAGGCCCGATGTTCTTGGCAACGGGGCCGGCGGCGCCCTCCTCGCCTTCGCGCCAGAAAACATACGCGAGGCCCGGTTGGCCTTGCTGTTGCGCCCATGAATTCATCCGGTCGCAGAAGGCGCGGCTGCCGCCTTTCGGTGCGGAGATCGCCCACACTTCCACCTTGGGATCGGCGGCGATCATGCCGGCGAAAACCTTGAAGCCCGAGCCATCGAAGTGTTCGGTGACGTTGCGCATGCGGATGGGATTGCGGAGATCGGGTTTATCGGTGCCATACCAGCGGATCGCATCCTTGAACGCGATGTGCGGGAACTTTGGCGTGACTGGCCTGCCCTCGCCGAACTCCTCGAACACGCCGCGCAACACCGGCTCCACGGCGCTGAACACATCGTCCTGAGTCACAAAACTCATCTCGATATCGAGCTGATAGAATTCGCCAGGCGAGCGGTCGGCGCGGGCGTCCTCGTCGCGGAAGCAGGGCGCGATCTGGAAATAGCGGTCGAAGCCCGACATCATGATCAGCTGCTTGAACTGCTGCGGCGCCTGCGGCAACGCGTAGAATTTTCCGGGATGAATGCGGCTCGGCACCAGGTAGTCGCGGGCGCCTTCCGGTGAAGAAGCCGTCAGGATCGGCGTCTGGAATTCGAAGAAGCCCTGCTCCTTCATGCGGCGGCGGAGCGAGTCGATGATCTTGCCGCGTTGCATGATGTTGCCGTGAATGCGGTCGCGGCGGAGATCGAGAAAGCGGTACTTGAGGCGAATGTCCTCTGGGTACTCCTGATCGCCGAACACCGGCAGCGGCAACTCGGCGGCTTGCGAAAGGATTTCGATTTCCGCCGCGAATACCTCGATGAGGCCGGTCGGCAGATCCTTGTTCTCGGTTCCCGCGGGTCGCGGCCGCACCTTGCCATCGATCCGCACCACCCATTCGGCACGAAGTTTTCCGCAGTCTTGAAGGCGGGTGAATCCGGGTCGGCCACCACCTGGGTCATGCCGTAGTGATCGCGGAGATCGATGAACAGCACGCCGCCATGGTCGCGCACCCGGTGCACCCAGCCGGAAATGCGGGTGTCCTGACCGCTGTGGTCAAGTCTCAACTGTCCACACGTGTGGCTGCGGTAGGCGTGCATGAAGTCCTCACGAAACCGGAAATCGGGCGCTAGAGCACATGCAGGGGGCGATTTGTCAAGCCGAGCCGGACTCGCGGGTCAAGGCTCGATCCCGATCGCCGGCAAGACTTTCGCCATCAACATCCGGGCGCCAATTTCGCTCACATGATCGTCGTCGAAATAGAGCGGCACGCCGTTTTCCTGCGCCATGCAGCGTCTCTTGCCGGCGTTGCAAAAGATTGCCGCCGGATCGACCGCGCGCAAACCAAGCTCGGGCACGAGTTTGTCGAGAGCGCTCAGAATAAAGCGGTTGCGGGCCAGATACAGATCGTAGTCCGTCGAAACATTGGTGGGCACCTTGCCGCTGGCGACGATGTTCTTGAAGTTGAGATTGCCGATGTGCCAGCCGACTTCCGGAACCGGATAGATGACGGCGACCGGCGCGCCAGTGAGTTTGAGGCCCGCCAGGAACTCCCTGATGGCCTCCAGCTTGGCGGGTTCATCCGTTGAGTAACTGCCGCCGGCATCGCGCGCGACGTAAGTGCGAACGCCCATGTCCTCGCGTCCGCCTTCGCCGTTGTCGAAGCCAACCGTATCGCCAGCACCGCTCACCGGGTACACCCGGAGAGTCCATCGCATGGCAACCAGCACGCGCGCGGATGCAACGACTTCAATTTTTCCAGCAAGGCTTTCTGCTGACCTTCGCAGCGGCTGACCCGCGCGGCAGCGGGTTCGCCGGCAAGATAAGTGCCGGGAATGTTTCGGCAGGCACGATTGCGCACGTACAGGCCGGACAGGTTCTGCACTTTCAATTGCTCGCCGAGAACATGGACCAGCGCCGCGGCGTGCGAGTCCCCCACAAGACTCACGGGATTGGCAACATCCTTGGCCCCCATCTCGCAGCTTCCAACTCGCTGTCACCACTCGCA
>JAAURV010000099.1 GCA_012032065.1 Hyphomicrobiales bacterium | reverse complement strand
GATCGCCGTGCCGCCGAGATTTCACTTCACGGAGAAGACTCGAAAACTCCTTGAGCCTGTCGATGTCTTCTCCAACCGTCACGGCGAAGGCGCGGAACTCGGAGCCAAGCCGCATCGGCACCGCGTCCATAAGCTGGGTGCGCCCCACCTTGATGACATCGTGGAATTCCGCGGCCTTGGCGAGCAGTGACTGTATCAGTTTCTCCTGCTGCTTGATGAGTGCGGGGCAGCCCCTGAGCATGGTGAGGCGCACGGCAGTCGGATAGACGTCGTTCGTCGATTGCGACAAGTTGACATGATCGTTGGGATTGATTGCGACATAATCGCCGCGCTGGTGCCCGAGCGCCCGCAACGCCATGTTGGCGATCACTTCATTGGCGTTCATGTTGGTGGAGGTGCCAGCACCTCCTGCAGCATGTCGACGATGAAATACTTGTGGCCATCGCCGAGGATCACGGCATCGCAGGCCGCGATGATGGCATCGGCAATGCGGGGTTCAAGCGCGCCAAGGTCACGGTTGGCAAGAGCTGCCGCTTTCTTGACCATGGCGAGGGACTGCACAAGCTCCGGGTAGTGGCGGAGCGCAATTCCGGTTATGGGGAAGTTGTCCGCAGCTCTCGCTGTGTGGATGCCGTAGTCGGCATCCTCCGGCACCGGCAGTGGGCCGATCGAATCCCGTTCAGTCCGGGTTTTTTTCACGGCGGCCTCCCTATGGACACCAGCGACTATAGGCTTTCCTCTGGTCTTGCGGAAGCGGTTGCCGAAGCGACAGCTTCGCCTATAATCTACCGCTTCACGCGGTCGTAGGCCACCAGCCTTGCGCCTGTTTGAAAGAAAAACAAGGGAGGACTTCATGGATCGCAGAAAATTCATTCGCAATGCCGGAGTTGCGTCGGCGGCGACGGCCGCACTTGCCGCGCCGGCCATTGCCCAGTCGATGCCGGAGATCAAATGGCGGCTCACATCGAGCTTCCCGAAATCGCTCGACACGATCTTCGGCGCCGCCGAGACCTTCTCCAAATACGTCGCCGAAGCGACCGACAACAAGTTCATGATCCAGGTGTTTCCGGCTGGTGAAATAGCGCCGGGCCTCGAGGCTGCCAATGAAGTCGGCAAGGGCTCGATCGAGATGTGTCACACCGCGAGCTACTACTACTGGGGCAAGGATCCGACCTATGCCTTCGGCACGGCAGTTCCCTTCGGCCTCAATGCCCGCCAGCAGAATGGCTGGATGTACTACGGCGGCGGCGTGGACTTGATGAACGAGTTCTATGCCACGCAGAACCTGGTTGCGTTTCCCTGCGGCAACACCGGCGCCCAGATGGGCGGCTGGTTCAGGAAGGAGATCAATTCGCTGGCCGATCTGCAGGGCGTCAAGATGCGCATCGGCGGCTTTGGCGGCAAAGTCATCTCCACGATCGGCGTGGTTCCTCAGCAAATCGCCGGCGGCGATATCTACCCCTCGCTGGAAAAGGGCACGATCGACGCCGCGGAGTGGGTCGGTCCCTATGACGACGAGAAGCTCGGCTTCTACAAGGTCGCCAAGTTCTACTATTATCCCGGTTGGTGGGAAGGCGGCGCCATGCTGCATGTCATGACCAATACGGCGAAATGGGCGGAGCTTCCTCCAGCCTATCAATCGATCGTCAAGACGGCGGCTCAGGCGGCCAACAGCGACATGATGGCGAAGTATGATGCGCGCAATCCGGCGGCGTTGAAGACACTGGTGGGAGGCGGTGCGGTGCTCAGGCCTTATCCGCAGGACGTGATGGAGGCGGCCTTCAATGCCGCCAAGACCACCTATGCCGATATCTCTGGCAGCAATGCGGCGTTCAAGAAAGTGCAAGACTCGATGATGGCCTACCGTGCCGATGCCTACCTTTGGCAGCAGGTCTCGGAAAACACCTTCGACACCTTCATGATGGGCCAGCAGCGCAAGAAGATGCTCTGAGCTCGGGGAGAGAACTACAGCATCCGGTGCAGCTTGCCGCCATTCGCCTTGAGCCAGTCCTTGGCATCGGCCGCATTGGGGCAATGCTTCAGGACGAGGCGCCAGTAGGCGGGGCCGTGGTTCATGTGGCGGAGGTGGGCGGTTTCGTGGACCACCACGTAGTCGAGCACATGAGGCGGGGCCATGATGAGGCGCCAGGAATAGGAGAGATCGCCCGAGGAAGAACACGAGCCCCAGCGGCTCTTCTGGTCGCGCACGCTGACGCGGCTGACGTGCACGCCCATCTCGGCTGCCCGGCGATGGGAGGCTTCGGTCAGTTCGCGCTTGGCTTCGCGCGCCATCCAGTCCGCCAATCTCCGGGGAGCGTGAGCTTTGTCTCCCGGCACCAGAATGCGCGCTTGGGGCAGATCGATCGAGATGAGGCCGCGCAATTCGCCGGTGTAGACCAGTTCATATTCTTCGCCGCGGAAGAGAACGCGGGATGGATCCTCTGTTTGTGTTTCTCTTTTCGCAAGCTGCTTCTCGATCCAGCCCTGCGATTTGTTGACGAAGGCCATCGCTTCGTTTCGCGAAACGCGGCCCGGCATGGTGACCCGGACCTCGGACAGATCGCGCGAGAAGCGCAACACGAGGCGGCGGGCGTTTGCATTTTTACGGAAGACGACGGGCAACGAAGTGCCGCCCGCGTCGATGACCATTGGCGCGAGTGGTTCGGGCCGGACAAGATTTTTCAGAAAACGGGCGACGCCGCGCATTAGCCTTGCGCGTTCAGGAAGGAAACGATGCGCGGCACGACTTCCTTGCGGAACTTGTTGCCGTTGAAGACGCCGTAGTGGCCGACGCCTTTTTGCAGATGGTGCAACTTCTTTTCCGGGGCAAGCGATGAACACAGATCGTGCGCGGCTTCGGTCTGGCCGACACCGGAGATATCGTCGCGCTCGCCTTCGACGGTCATCAGCGCGGTGCGGGTGATCTTGGAGGGATCGACGGCGATGCCGCGATGCTTGAAGGTGCCTTTCGGCAGATCGTGATTGACGAACACGCGCTCGACGGTTTGCAGATAGAATTCGGCGGTCAGATCCATCACCGACATGTATTCGTCGTAGAACGCGATGTGTTTGTCGGCGCTATCGCCGTCGCCTTCGACCATGTGCCAAAACAGTTCGCGATGGGCATCGACATGCTTGTCGAGATTCATGGTCATGAAGCCGGACAATTGCAGGAAACCGGGATAGACTTGGCGCAACATTCCGGCATGCGGCGGCGGCACGGTCATGGTGGAGTTCTTCCGGAACCACGCAACGCCGCGCTCCTCGGCGAGTTTGTTGACGGCCGTTGGATTGCGGCGGGTATCGATCGGCCCGCCCATCAGCACCATCGCTGGAGGAGCGCAGGGATCGTTCTTCGCGTTCATGATCGAGACCGCTGCCATCACCGGAACCGATGGCTGGCATACGGCCATCACGAATGTGCCGGGGCCAAGCGTGTGCAGCATCTCGGTCACGTAATCGATGTAGTCGTCGAGGTCGAAGCTGCCTTTGCTCAAGGAAACGGTGCGGGCATCGACCCAGTCGGTGATGTAGACATCGTGGTATGGAAGCATGGCTTCCACGGTGCCGCGTAGGAGCGTTGCGTAGTGGCCCGACATGGGGGGCGACGATGAGAAGCTTTGCTTCCTTGCGGGTGCTGTCCTGTTTTTCGAAGTGCAGAAGATCGCAGAAGGGTTTCGCCCAGACAACTTTCTCGGAGACGCTGAGGCACTCGTTGCCCACGATCACCGAGTCGATTTCGAAGGCAGGTTTGCCATAGCGGCGGGTGGCGCGCTCGAACATTTCGAGAGAGGCGGCCATGGAGCGTCCGACGAAGGTGGAAGAGAGCGGATTCGACGGGCTTTGCCAGAAATTCAAGCCGAGATCGGCGGCCGCCCGGATGGGCAGCATGGCCGCGTGGTTCATCTCGTAGAGGTAATAAAGCATTCACTAGCCCCCGGTTGTCAGGTCGGCAAATACCGATGCTGCGCTGCAAACGTAACAACTCCGTTCACGCCAAGCAAATGATTAGCCACACACTTTCGTCTTATGACCATATCGGGGTTACGCCATGGAAACCTCGCCGGATTGCTATCCGCCGGCCTCGATGGCCTCGGAGAGGCTTTTCGCCAGGGCCTTCGCATCTGCCGAATAAGTGAAATGTTTCAAGAACTTACCTTCCTTGTCCATGAGGTAGACGATGCTCGAGTGGTCCATCAGGTATGCGTCGCCTTCACCGCTCTTCTTAAAATAGACGCGATACGCTTTTGCCACAGCGGAGATTTCTTCCAAACTGCCGGTGAGCCCCACCATGCGGGGATGGAAGTTGGCGACATAGGCTTGCATCGTTTCGGGCGAATCACGCTCGGGGTCCACGGTAATGAAGATGGGCTGGATGGCTTCGCCCGCGGCGCCGAGTTCGTCGAGCGCTGCCGACATGACTTGCAATTCCGTGGGGCAGATGTCGGGGCAATAGGTGAAGCCGAAGAAAATCAGCATGTATTTGCCGCGGAAGGTGGCTTCGGTGACCCGCTTGCCGGTGTGATCGACAAGGGTGAAGGGGCCGCCGACCAGAGCGGTGCCGGTTCCAGTTGGCTGGCGTCCTGGCGGGTAGGCCATGAGATACACCCACAGCGCTGCCAGGAGGAGAACGGCCACTCCGGCGACGGTTACGTAGATTTTGCGGGCGGTGCTTACGGGCATTCAAACTCCCTTTCTTCTAGCCTACAATATAGTGTGCGCTTTGGAGTTCTGCATGGAATTCAGGCCGACATGGAAATCCGCGGCGGGGCCGGAGGAACTGCCCAGCCTCAGGACGCTGGTGCGGCTGCGCTGGATGGCGGTGATTGGGCAGTCGGTCGCGGTGCTCGGCGTCTATTTCGGCATGGAGTTTCCGCTGCCGCTGGGCTGGTGCCTCGCCGTGATCGCGCTCAGCGCGTGGCTTAATGTCTTTCTCGCCATTCGCTGGCCTTCGAGCACAAGACTCACGTCGCGCGCCACGGCGCTGCTGCTTGGCTACGACATCCTGCAGCTTGCCGCCCTTCTCTATCTGACAGGAGGATTGGAGAATCCGTTTTCGTTTCTGTTTCTGGTTCCGGTGACGGTTTCGGCCACGTCGTTGCAGTTGCGGTGGACGCTGGCATTGAGCGCCTTCGCCTTTGTCTGCGCCTCGATCCTGGCCTTCGTTCATTTGCCGCTCCCTTGGAGCGGCGGCGTGCCGCTCTCGCTGCCGCAGATCTATGTGACAGGCATGTGGGTGGCGATCGTGTGCGGCGTCGTGTTCTCCGCGATCTATGCGCGGCGCATCGCCGAGGAAGCGCGGCAGATGTCTGCGGCGCTGACCGCAACGGAATTGGTGCTGGCGCGGGAGCAACGGTTGTCCGCGCTCGACGGATTGGCGGCCGCGGCGGCGCATGAATTGGGGACGCCGCTGGCGACGATTGCGCTCGTCGCCAAGGAATTGAAGCGCGAGCTTCCGCCTGATGGTCCGCATACGGAGGATATTGATCTGTTGATCGGGCAGGCCAGCCGCTGCCGCGATATTCTGGCGCGGCTCGCGAACCGCGATACGCCAGCCGACGACATCTATCAGCAGGTGAAGCTGACGTCATTGGTCGAGGATCTGGTGGCGCCGTTGCGCGGCCCGGATATCGAGATCGATGTGCAGGCGGCCGGCATGGGGCCGGAGCCGGTTCTTCGAAGAAATCCCGCGATCGGTTATGGGCTCGGAAACATCCTCGAGAACGCGGTCGATTTCGCGGTGTCGACCGTGATCGTCAAGGCCAACTGGACGCCCGTGGACGTGAACATCACCGTGTCCGACGATGGGCCGGGATTTCAGCAGGGCGTGTTCGAGCGATTGGGCGATCCGTTCGTGACCACGCGGCCCGGATATGGCGCGGGTGAAGCCGATGGCGGACATCAAGGGATGGGGCTTGGGTTCTTTATCGCCAAGACCTTGCTCGAGCGATCGGGTGCTTCGGTGGCGCTGGCCAATCCGGGCAATGGCGCCGAAATCTCCATCGTGTGGCCGAGGCCGGCCGTCGAAGCTGGCACATTGTCCGGAAATGTGGCAAACGCGGCCGCGACATGAAACGAGGCTTCATATGATCGCGCCAACACTGCCAGCCGATATGACGCTGCTGCTTGTCGATGACGACAAGCCGTTTCTGATGCGGTTGGCGCGCGCCATGGAGACTCGCGGCTTCGCGGTACGGACGGCGGAGTCGGTGGCGGAGGGGATCGAGCAGGTGCGGCAGTCAGCGCCTGGTTATGCGGTGGTGGACTTGCGGCTCGGCGATGGAAACGGACTCGACGTGATCGAGGCGCTGCATGCGGCGAGGCCCGATGCGCGCGCCGTGGTGCTGACGGGATACGGCAACATCGCGACCGCGGTGACGGCAGTGAAGCTCGGCGCCATCGACTATCTGGCGAAGCCCGCGGATGCAGACGCGGTGCATGGCGCGCTAATCTCCGATACCTCAACGCGGACGGCGCTGCCCGAAAATCCCATGTCGGCGGACAGGGTGCGCTGGGAGCATATCCAGCGCGTCTACGAACTCTGCAACCGCAACGTCTCGGAGACGGCGCGCCGGCTGAACATGCACCGGAGGACGCTGCAGCGGATCCTGGCGAAGAGGGCGCCGAAGTAGGTGTCAGGTGTCAGGTGCCAGGTGTCAGTAGTCAAAGATCAGATTTCTGATACCTGACACCTGATACCTGGCACCCGACACCTGACCTCTGTTTACCGGTTGGAAACCATCAATGGAACCGTCCCTGCCCCTGGCACGGGGGTTGCTTGGTTAACGACGGCAAGTTCAGCAATAGAGGTGCGACAATGATGTTCAAGCGCGATCTGGGGAAGAGCCGCAAGGCGTTCGAGGGACAGGGCTACATCCTGCTCAAGGATGTGCTCTCGGACGAATTCATGAAATATCTTAAGGATTTTCACGGCCGTTCGATGGCGGGCAACGTGACCGAGAAAGAGAAGTGGCGGATTGGAGGCAAGAAGCAGCAGTTCGTTTTCGACTTCGGCTCGGACGAGGCGGCGCTCGAATTCCGCGCCGGGATCGCGGCATTAACCGGTTTGAAGCCGGAGAAAATTGCCATTTCGGAACGGCATCTGAAACAGTACGAAATGGACGCACCGGACTATCCCAATCCGCACAAGGATCGTGGCGCGTCGAAGGTGTCGATTGGACTTCCGATCAGCCTGGGCGAAGGCACCAGCGTTTGCATCATGCCGGGACTCGACCGCACGGCGAATGAGGGCGAGCGGGCGGTGTTCATGACCGATAAGGAGCGCCCCGATCTGGCGCGCATCTACGAGTCGAAGGACGCGAAGTTTCTGAACGAGGAACTGGGCGACATGATCGTGTTCCTCGGCTCCACCATCTGGCACGAACGCGTCCGCCCGCGCGGCACGGCGGTGCTCTACATCAAGCTCAACGACGAGAACCTCGATCCCCTGGGTGAGGACATCTACGCCGCGATGAACGCCAAGGCAAAGGCAGCGGCGTAAGTTCGTCAGCACACAGAATACCTTGATTCCGTCATCCTGGCTCTCGCCGGGATGGCGAATTTCGGAGAGAGGCGCTTCTCCCAGCCAATTCCGAAACAACGGGCGTGCATGTCGACGGTAAATCGCGCGCCACATGAGGACGGCCCAGCCGGTCTTCGACAGCGGGCCACGCTTCGATGCCGCGGCTTCGGAAGCGAGCACGGCCTGGTAGCAGTTCTTGCCCTCGCGATGGAGCTTGAAGCAGCCGCCGTTCATCGTCAGATAGAAGAAGCAGAAGTTGTCGCCCGAGATCGACCAATTGCCGGTGTCGCGATTGAGATCGTCCTTGTAGTCGATCGAGCCCGAAGGCGCGTAAGTCTCCTCGAACTTGATGCCGTTTGGATAGACACCGGCGACGCGTTTTCCGGCGAATGTGTTGTGCATGTCGTCGCCACTCATCCATGCCGTCTGCTCTTCCGCGGCGGCTATCGGCGCGAAAATGCAAAGCAGAAAACACACGCATGCGCCGATGCGAATGGTCACAGCGCCTCCGCTTCCGGATCGTAGAGGCTGTGCAATCTCAGCGCCGCGGCGCGGGCGAATTGGAGCGTTACGGCTTTGCGGCGCGAGGCGTGGAGCGGATGCGGCTCGGGTTGACGCTGGATGTCGGCGCCATAGGCATCGGCGACGATCAGGCCGGCGGCTTCGGGAATGATGACGGGATCGAGCGTCTGCGGAATCGCGAAATAAAGCTTGTCGCAGAAATCGCGGTAGTCGTTCCATTTGTGATCGGCGCGGAAATCCTCGATCGACGACTTGATCTCGACGATCCAGATTTCGCCGTCGCGGCCGAGCGCGAAAATATCGGCGCGGCGGCCCGAGACCAGCGTGAACTCGGTCACCGTGGCGAAGCCCGACAGGCGCAGGAGGCGGCAAGCGCCGCGCTGCACCGCCGCCGCCGTCGCCGATTGCCTGAGATCGGGCCTCAATTCCACGCGTTCCCGCTCCGTGTTGACGCATGACATTTACCGCGTCATGTTCGAAGCCACAACGACCCCGGACCCGCGGGGCGCGCATTCGAGGGGAAACGCGTGCAGGTACTGCTGGCCTTGAGCCGGGGCATCGATCTCGTTACCGGCATGATCGGCTATCACATCCGCTGGCTTATCCTCGCCGCGGTTCTGGTGAGCGCCGTCAATGCCGTGATCCGCAAGGCCTTCGATATCAGCTCCAACGCCTGGCTCGAACTGCAATGGCATTTCTTCGGGGCAGTGTTCATGCTGGCCGCGGCCTATGTGCTGCAGAACAACGCGCATGTCAGGATCGACGTGGTCTCAAGCCGGCTTTCCAAACGCACGCGCCACTGGATCGATCTCTTCTGTCACATCTTCTTCCTGCTGCCGCTGACGCTGACCATGATCTGGCTCGGCTGGCCGTTTTTCTGGGAGCCTATCGCGGCGGCGAAATGTCAGCCAATGCCGGAGGCCTCATCGTGTGGCCGGCGAAACTTTCCGTGCTGGCGGGATTCGTTCTTCTGTTTCTTCAGGCGCTGTCCGAAATCATCAAGCGTGTGGCGGTTCTCAAAGGCGATCTTGACGAGACCCCCAGAGGAATCGGTCACGCATGATCGAACTCATCGCCCATAATCTGGCGCCGATCATGTTCCTGTCGCTGATCGGGTTTCTGCTGCTTGGCTATCCCGTCGCCTTCTCGCTCGCGGCGAACGGGCTTCTGTTCTTCGTGATCGCGGTCGAGCTCTCGCCCTACTCGAACGAGATATCGCTGTCATGGGAATTGCTGCGCACGCTGCCGGGACGGGTGCTCGACGTGATGCGGAACGACACGCTGCTCGCCATTCCCTTCTTCACCTTCATGGGAATCATTCTCGAAAAATCGGGAATGGCGGAAGATCTGCTCGACACGGTCG
>JAAURV010000098.1 GCA_012032065.1 Hyphomicrobiales bacterium | reverse complement strand
GCAGGCTGCAGCTGAACGCCGGGCTGGGCGGCTGCGGTCATGCTCCCGCCGATCACCTTGGTTGCCTCGGGCGCTCGTCGCCGGGCTTGAAAGCTTCGAGAATGACGCCCTCCTCGCCGAAGATCGCGCGTTTGCCGGTCTTGACGTCGATCGGCATCAGTTCGATGGCGCGCGGTACGCGGAATGGCGTCGCAGGCTTCTCGCGCAGCGCCAGCTTCATGAAGCTTGCAACGATGGGAGCCGCCAATTCGCCGCCGGTGCGGTTCTTGCCCATGGGCTTCGGGTTGTCGTAACCGACATAGACGCCCACTGTCAGGTCGGGCGTGAAGCCGATGAACCACGCATCCTTCTCGTCGTTCGACGTGCCGGTCTTTCCGGCAATCGGCTTGCCGAGATTCTTGGCGCGCCGCCCCGTGCCGCGCTCGACGACACCCTCCATCATCGAAGTGATCTGATAGGCGGTGTAGGGGTTCATCACCTGATCGCGGACATCGAGAAGCTCGGGCTCGACATCGCCCGGCTTGTAAGTGTCCGAGCGGCACACGGTGCAGTCACGCTTGTCATGCGTGAAGACCGTGCGCCCATAACGGTCCTGCACGCGGTCGACCAGCGTTGCGTCCACTTTCTTTCCGCCGTTGGCGATGATCGAGTAAGCGGTCACCATCTTGAGCAGCGACGTCTCGCCGGCTCCCAGCGCCATCGCCAATTGATGCGGCATCTTCTCGTAGATGCCGAGGCGCTGCGCCAGATCGGCGATCTTGGTCATGCCGAGATCGTCGGCCAGCCTGACCGTCATCACGTTGCGCGATTGCTCGATGCCGCGCCGCAGCGTCGATGGCCCATAGAATTTTTCTGATAGTTTTCCGGCCGCCAGATCTTCCCATTCGGCATCTTGAACTCGACCGGCGCGTCGAGCACGACCGAGGACGGCGAATAGCCATTGTCCAGAGCCGCCGCATAAACGATGGGCTTGAAGGACGAGCCCGGCTGCCGCATGGCCTGAACCGCGCGGTTGAACTGACTGCTGCCGTAAGAAAAGCCGCCCACCAGCGCCAGTACGCGGCCGGTGTGCGGGTCCATGGCCACCAGAGCGCCTTCGATATCCGGCATCTGCATGAGATGCCACTGCGTTGCGCTCTGCGGCGCGACATAGACGACATCGCCCGGCGCCAGCACATCGGACGGCGCCTTGATCTCCTTGCCGAGCTTCGTGCCGTCGACATATTTCCGCGCCCACTTCAGCAGATCGAACGGGATCGTTGCCACTTCGCGAGTCTTGTCGACTTCGCCGCCGGCCAGCGTCTTGGGCTGCAAGCCGACCTTGGCATCAGTTTCGCTGACTTCCAGCACCACACCCAGCCGCCACGGCGCGACGTCGGCTGGCACCTTGTCCTTGGCGATCTCCAATCCCCAGTCGCCTCCGATGGACGCCTGACGGATCGGCCCGCGATAGCCGCGCTTGCGATCGAAGGTGATCAACCCCCGCGCCAGTTCGCGGCGCGCGTAAATCTGAAGCTTGGGATCGAGGGTGGTTCGCACCGAAAGCCCGCCCGACTCGAGCTTGTCTTTTCCATAAAGTGCGGCGAGCTCGCGCCGCACTTCTTCCGCGAAAGACTCGGCCGCGAAAAGCTGCGCGCCGAAGGGCCGCGGGTTCACCTGCAGCGGCTTGTCCTTCGCGACCGTCATCTCCTGCTCGGTGATGTAGCCGTTGTCGTACATCTGCTCGAGCACCCAGTTGCGGCGCTCGACCGCGCGGGTCTTGTGCTTGAACGGATTGTAGTTGTTTGGGCCTTTGGAAGTGCCGCGAGATACGCCACTTCTTCCAGCGTCAGATCGTTCAGCGACTTGCCGAAATAATTGAGCGACGCCGCGGCGACGCCATATGAGTTCAGCCCCAGATATATCTCGTTGAGATAGAGTTCGAGAATCTGGTCCTTGTTGAAGGCGGTTTCAATTCGCTGCACGATGATGGCTTCGCGGAGCTTGCGCTCGAGGGTGCGTTCGTTCGAGAGCAGGAAGTTCTTGGCCACCTGCTGGGTGATGGTGGACGCGCCAACGATGTCGCCCTTGCCCGTCAGTTTCACATTGACATAGCGGATTCCCGCGGCCGCGATGCCGCGCCAGTCGAGCCCCGCATGCTGATAAAACGTCTTGTCTTCCGCCGAGATATAGGCCTCGATGAGTTTCCTGGGGACGGCGACGATCGGCACGAAGAGCCGGCGCTCGGAGGCGTATTCGGCGAGCAGCGACCCGTCGGAGGCGTGGATGCGGGTCATCACCGGAGGTTCGTAGGAGGCGAGCTGCTTGGTGTCGGGCAAGCCCTTCGACACATCCCAGACCACGTAGACGAAGGCCCCGGCAAGGCCGAGGAAGATCATGAAACCGGCAGTGAATATCCAACCCAGCAATCGCAGCATCAGCCGTCAAATCCCGTCTCACGTGAGGGGCCTTCTATAGGAATGGATTGTGGCCTCCAAGCGGCAATCGCGGCAGGACACAAATGTGCTATAAGCCACTTCTTGACGGCGCGAAGGGCCTTAATATCTCGCGTATCAGTTTTCCGAATGGAGGAGCGCCATGCCGTGCCCATTCCGGCCATCAGCCGCCGAGTTGAAGGCAATCCACGAGGACGTTTCCGAGCTCGCCGATATTCAGCGGACCCTGGCGGACAATCATGCCAATCTGCAGGTGCCTGACAGAGTGGCGCATCAGTACCAGATTGCCGGTGGACCGGTGGTCATGAGAATTGCCGATGCGTTGCCGCCGAACCTAACGGGCATCGGCCTATTCGTCCCAGGAACGGAGCATTTCGGAATTGGGCGCGTATCCACGGGTCTTGGCACGCCGCACAGCGAAGCCCAGCCCGACTTTCTGGGATTGCGGTTCTCCTTTCTCGCGGATGGCCGGCAGATCGATTTTCTGTCGATCAACGATCCGGCGGCGCCTACTGATACGCACACCGAGTTCGTCGACCTGCTGTTCGCGACCGGCCATGCTTCGGCCGCCGATGGCCCGTTCCAACTCGCGGAAGAACAGGCACGGCTCATCGCCGCATTGACGAAGCGCATGGGCCTAGTAGGCGCTACCCGCACGGTCGCGCATGTGGTGCGCCAGACATTCCGCACCTTCCGCTCGTCGACCGCTGTTCAACCCTATTGGACCGGCATTTTTGAAGCTGGCGGAAGTGTCGGCAAATTCTCCTTCGTCCCGGAGGCCGATGACAATCACTCGCCTGGCCTGCATGCAGCCGCCGATCACCTCACGCGGGATTGGCGGGCGCGGCAGAAAGCCGGCGACATTAACTACACCGTCTACTGGATTCCCTTCGTGGACGAAAAACGCACGTCGACCAGCAACATGGCAGACGCCTGGCAGGAGGATGGCAAGTCCGAAGTCGCCACGATCCGCTTTCCCGCCGCCGATCTCGCAACACCGGATGCGCGCCTGTGGGCCGCATTGGCCGCGGAAATGGTGGCGCGGCCCGGCAACTGGCTGGCCGACACGGCCGGAAAGATCGGCGAACCGCCGACCGCGTTCGAAATTGCCCGCAAGGCTGCCTATCAACTCAGTCAACGTGGCCGCAACGCCCTGGAACTCTCGGATTATCAGGACGTGTTCGGCAAACGGAAAATCGGAGCGGCGTTGCGCAAGGAACTCGAAGGCAGGCTTGAAGACAAGGCACAGCGCGGCCACGTCAGCGAAGCAACAAGCTGAACCATAGGCAATTCGCCTTATTGGGGAATGTGCGAAAACCAAATCCAGATGCCGAACAGAATGCTCCGGCGATGTGGAACATAGCAGGGGAACGCATTCCTCTTGCGCCGGAAGAAGCGCGCTAGAAATAGGCCCGTCAGCTTATTCGCAAGCCTCCGCCGCCTTGAACAGCAAAGGGGCTAGGAGCGAATTGTGGCTGGGGATTGGCGGGTATTTTCTCCCTCGCCCGCCGCCAGCGACAACACCAACTCCGGACCGCCATCGCCATCGAAGCGTTTGAAGTCTGCATTGGCTTCGAGCGCCGATTTCAGCATCTGATGATAGTCCTGCTTCTTGACCGAGACGGCGCCGAGCGTCGCCAAATGTGGATTGACGAATTGTGCGTCGAGCAGGCGGAAGCCTCCTGCATTGAGACGGGCGACGAGATGGACGAGGGCTACCTTGCTGGCGTCGGTCGCTCGCGAGAACATGCTTTCGCCGAAAAAGGCGGCTCCGAGCTTCACGCCGTAGAGGCCGCCCACAAGCTTGCCATCCTTCCAGCATTCGACCGAGTGGCATGATCCGAGCTTGAAGAGCTGACTGTAGAGCGCGCGGATGCGGCGGTTGATCCAGGTTGACTTTCGCGTCTCGGTGCTCTCGGCGCAGAGAGCGATCACGTGCTCGAAATCGCTGTCGACGCGGACCTCGAAGTCGCGCCGCTTCACCGTCTTGCGCAGAGAACGCGACACATGCAGCCCATCGAGCGGAATGACGCCGCGCTCGTCCGGCTCGATCCAGTAGAGCGCATTGTCGTCCGCACTTTCCGCCATCGGGAAAATGCCCGCCGCATAGGCCTTGAGCAGGATTTGCGGCGTGATCGACGTCATCAGGCACTCCGGGCCAGGAAATGTTCGAGCCAGTGAATGTCGTATTGCCCGTCGATGATGTCGGGCTCGGCGAGAAGCTGCTGGAACAGCGGAATGGTGGTCTCGATGCCTTCGACGACGAACTCGCCTAAAGCGCGCCTCAGCCGCATCATGCATTCGGTGCGGGTTTTGCCCGAGACGATGAGTTTGCCGATCAAGCTGTCGTAGTAAGGCGGGATGCGATAGCCGGAGTAGAGCGCCGAGTCGACGCGCACCCCAAGCCCGCCCGGAAAATGCACGGCATCGACGCGGCCGGGACTAGGCGCGAAGGTCGTCGGGTTCTCGGCGTTGATGCGGCATTCGATGGCGTGGCCCGAAAACGTGATGCTCTCCTGGGTGAACTGCAAGTCCGAACCCGATGCGACGCGGATTTGCTCCTGCACGAGATCGAGGCCGGTGATCGATTCCGTCACCGGATGCTCGACCTGCAACCGCGTGTTCATCTCGATGAAATAGAACTCGCCATTCTCGTAAAGAAACTCGATCGTACCCACGCCCTCGTAGCCGAGTTCCGCCATGGCTTTGGCGACGCGGCTTCCGATGCTGCTGCGCTGTTGCGCATTGAGCGCCGGCGAAAGGGCCTCTTCCCACACCTTCTGATGGCGGCGCTGCAGCGAGCAGTCGCGCTCGCCCAGATGTACGGCATTGCCCTTGCCATCGCCCAGCACCTGAATTTCGATATGGCGCGGCTTCTCGAGATATTTCTCGACATAGACATCGCCGTTGCCGAAGGCGGCCTTGGCTTCCGATTGCGCGGTGTTGACGGCGGTTTCGAGTTCGCTCTCGCTGCGCGCCACTTTCATGCCGCGCCCGCCGCCACCCGCCGTTGCCTTGATGATCACGGGATAACCGATGTCACTCGCGACCTTGCGCGCTTCGTCGACGGTGGCGACACCGCCTTCCGATCCAGGCACCACCGGAATGCCGAGCGCCTTGGCGGTGCGTTTGGCTTCGATCTTGTCGCCCATGATGCGGATGTGTTCCGCCGATGGGCCGATGAACTTGATTCCATGTTCGGCGAGAATGCCAGCGAACCTGGCGTTTTCGGAAAGGAAACCATATCCCGGATGCACCGCTTCCGCGCCGGTGATCTCGCAGGCCGCGACGATCGAGGGAATATTGAGATAACTGTCGCGCGCCGGCGGCGGACCGATGCAGACACTTTCGTCCGCCAGCCTGACATGCATCGCTTCGGCATCGGCGGTCGAATGCACGGCGACCGTCTGGATGCCGAGCTCGCGGCAGGCGCGCAGCACGCGCAGTGCGATTTCGCCGCGATTGGCGATGAGGACCTTCTCGAACATCGCTTACTCGATCACCACGAGCGCTTCGCCGAATTCGACCGGTTGCCCGTTTTCGACGAGGATCTGAGTGATCTTGCCGCTGGCCGGCGATGGAATCTGATTCATCGTTTTCATCGCTTCGATGATGAGCAGTGTCTGACCCTGTTTCACTTCGGCGCCCACCTGAATGAAGGGCGGCGTTCCCGGAGCCGAGGAGAGATAAATGGTGCCGACCATGGGAGATTTCACCGCCCCCGGATGATCG
Source organism: Hyphomicrobiales bacterium (assembly GCA_012032065.1). Lineage (GTDB taxonomy): Bacteria > Pseudomonadota > Alphaproteobacteria > Rhizobiales > Aestuariivirgaceae > Aestuariivirga. The sequence goes on along the minus strand of JAAURV010000098.1, from coordinate 3,313 downwards.
CCAGCCGGAGCCGGAGCGGCTGCCACAGTCACGACCGGAGCTGAATGGTGCAGGTGTGGAGCGGGGACATGGACGGTTGTAGCCGCGGCCATGGCGCGGCTCACGCGAAAGCGCGTGCCTTTCCGCTCAAGCTCAATTTCCGAAAGGCCGGTTTCGCCCAGGATAGCCGCAAGGCTGCGGATCAGGTCGAGTGCCGGATCGCTCTTCTTGGGTGGAGCAGTTTTCTTGGCCGCCATGCGTTACGCCTTTCTCGCGGATTTCAGATGGGCTGCCAGGGCTTCCAGCGCCAGTTCGTATCCAAGACCGCCCATGCCGCAGATCACCCCTTCGGCCACGAGCGAGACATAGGAGTGATGGCGGAACGGCTCGCGCTTGTAAATGTTGGAGAGATGGACTTCCACCGTTGGAAGCGCCACCGCCCTGAGCGCGTCATGTATTGCCACCGACGTGTGGGTGTAGCCGCCGGCATTGATCAGGATCGCGGAAGCGCGGTCCTTGGCTTCGTGAATCCAGTCGATCATCTGGCCTTCGCTGTTGGACTGCCGGAAATCGCAAGTGAGCCCCAGCCCCTTGCCCCGTTTGTGGCAGCGTTCGGCCAGCGATGCGATGGTCTCGGTCCCATAAACCGAAGTCTCCCGCGATCCCAGCAGGTTCAGGTTCGGACCGTTCAAAATGTAGATTGTGTTCATGTCCCCCGATTCCCTCTCCAGCTCTTCTTATATGAGGGACGGCGGCTCTAGCCAATGCTGCCCGAAATTCACGCAAACAGGCTGACACCTGCCGGCTCGACTACTCCCTAGTCGCCGCGACTTCAGTGGAAAAATATCGGTCGATCGCCTTGGTGAGAGAATGCGCGACACCTTTCCGCCATTTGGGCGAGGTCAGCTGTTCTTCGTCGGCGCGGCTGGAAAGGAAGCCCAATTCGATCAGCACCGAAGGCACGTCCGGAGCTTTCAGCACCACGAAGCCGGCCGAGCGCAGCGGTTTGCCGGTCATGCGGGTTGCCTGCTTCAACTCGCCCACTGCCTTCTTGGCGAAGGAGATCGAATGGTTCTTGGTTTCGCGCTGGACCAAATCGATCAGGATGTCGGTCACTTCCTGGTTCTCGCCTTCGACATCGACGCCGCCGATGATGTCGGCGGCGTTTTCCTTCTGGGCCAAAGCTTCGGCTTCCGCGTCGGAGGCTTTCTTGGAGAGGGTGTAGACGGTGGCACCCCTTGCCGACTGGCCGCGCACCGTATCGGCGTGGATCGCAATGAACAGATCGGCCTGTTTCTGGCGAGCAATGCCAACGCGATCTTTCAATGACAGGAAGCGGTCATCGTTCCTTGTCATCACCACATCGTATTTGCCCGACGCCGCAAGCGCGTCGCGAAAAGCCTTGCCGAAGACGAGCACCACTTCCTTTTCGCGCGTGCCCTTTGCGCCAATCGCTCCTGGATCGATGCCGCCGTGGCCTGGATCGATGACGATGAGCTTGCGGGTTTTCACGCGCTCGGGAACAGTTGCCTCCTGTTTCGGAGCCGCAGGTTCGCTGCCGGGCTTCGGTCTCGGGAAAGGAATGGGCGAAGTTTCGAGCGCCGCACTTTGCTTGGCGCGCTCTTCCGGATCGGCCTCGGGCGGCTTGGCTTCGCCGAAACTCGCAAGGAATGTCTCTTCAGTCGCCACAACCAGATCGACGACCAGGCGCGCCGGCTTATCGCTTCCCGCCTCGACCAGATAGGATTTCTCGATCAGTGCTGGGCCATTCGTGTCGATCACGATACGGGACCGCCCACCTTCCAGAGAGCCGTAGCGGAACTCTCTCACGAGGCCGCGCACTTTCTTTCCCGCCCCTGCCGGAAACAGGAAATCGGTCTCCGGCAAGTCGATCACCACCCGGAAGGGATCGGGCAGGACATAGACGCTGTAACTTGCGGGCTTGGAAATGTCGGCGACGAAGCGGGTGCGGGTCTCGTCGCCGGCAATCCTTGCCGCCGTTGCCTGGAGCTCAGCCGCCAGCAGTTCCGCGGGCGGCGCCTGCAGAAGCCAAATTATCGTTGCTATGCAGAGAGTTACTACCGACCGGCAGAGCCTCTCGTAAGCACGGCGCGCGGGCATGTGCGTTGCGAAACCCTTGAACCTCTGCCGTTAAGCTAGCGGGCTTGTGGTTAATCCTTGGTTTCGGCCCGCCTGCCCAAGGGGATAGTTCGCCTTGCAATCCGGAAATCCCGACACTAGTAATGGAATGTCCGAGGAACCACCGCGATTCTAGCGCAAAGGTTGCAAAGACTGACAGTTTCGTGTTCCGCAAGTCCGGAGGCCGGTTGGGCCGCATTGCGGGACGCGTTTAGTTGGGCCGCATTGGCAGGCGGCTTTGATGCCCCCGGTGCCACGGGCGCCAAAGGGCAAGTGTGAACCGTCCCTTCCATCGCGAAGTGGACATAAAGGTAATTCAGGTCATGGCCCACTCCGCCGCGACAGTTTGCAGGGAAGCCCAGACGATGGCTTCCGCGCGCAACTGGCTCGCTGCCGGCACCGCCATTGACCCCATATCGCGCAGGCCGGCCGAAACCGCCGCCGTTTCTCTCGAAACCGGAGCTAAGGAAACGCCGGAAGGTCCGCCAGGCCGCGCAGGAGTAAGTCTCTCATGGGCAACAAAATGCTCATCGACGCCACCCACGCGGAAGAAACCCGTGTCGTGGTGGTCCGCGGCAACCGCATCGAAGAGTTCGATTTCGAAAGCGCCTCGCGCAAACAGCTGAAAGGCAACATCTATCTCGCGAAAGTGACGCGCGTCGAGCCGTCGCTGCAGGCGGCGTTCGTCGAGTATGGCGGCAACCGGCATGGATTCCTCGCCTTTTCTGAAATCCATCCCGACTATTATCAGATCCCGCTCGCCGACCGTCAGGCGCTGCTGCGCGAGCAGGAAGAAGAAGACGCGGAAGATGACGACGATAACGGCCACGACAATGGCCACGAAGCTTCCGCTCCCGCGGAGGAGCCAGCGGTAGAAGAGCCTGCCACTTCCGACAGCGACCCTGAAGAGGATAGCGAGGAAGACGCCTCGCCTGCGCAAGCGCTCCGTTCGGAACCTCTTCCTTCGGCGAGCGAGGAGGTATCCTCGGGTGACGAAGTTGTCGAGGCGCGCGCCGCGGCCGAAAGCGAAATCGCCAAGACAGCCCCTCATTCCAGAGCACGGATTGCCCGGCGACAATGGGCAATGGCGTCGAGGTGGTGGAGGAAGATGCCGAGTCGCGCAAAGTCGAAGTCGATCGGCGCCGAAGAACGCGCTGCGAGGAGGTGCCCCGCCGCCGCCCGAACGCGAGCGCGC
>JAAURV010000097.1 GCA_012032065.1 Hyphomicrobiales bacterium | reverse complement strand
CCCAACCTGCTGCAACGACTTGAGCTGGCGCTGGTAGAGTGCGCTCAGCACCTTGCAGACCTCCTGCCCCTTGTCGGTCAGACGGACCCGCACCGAGCGGCGGTCGGTGTTCGAGCGCTGGTGATTGATGTAGCCCGACTCCACGAGCTTCTTGAGATTGTAAGAGACGTTCGATCCCTGGTAGTGGCCGCGCGTCTTGAGTTCGCCCGCCGTCAGTTCGCTGTCGGCGATGTTGAACAGAAGCAGCGCCTGAACCGGGTTCACTTCCGGTTCGCCCGAACGCTCGAAATCGTCCTTGATCACATCGAGAAGCCTCCGGTGGAGGCGCTCAACCAGCGTGAGCGCCTCCAGGTACCGGTGCTTGATTTCCTTGCGGCCCGTATCGGGAGCTACGTTTGAACGGAGTCCCGCCATCACCTGCGTATTCATGTTTGTCCACCTATCCCTTGACCTGTAGGAGGCCGGCTTTTTTGTAAGCCACCGGTCCTCTGTCGCCCGGGAAACTACGCCTCGGCATTTAAGGCGGCCTGAATAGGTTCGGTAAATTTGGCATTATATTTTCGCCAATTTGTCGTTTGTTCAAAGACAGTTAGCGGAGTCTTCTTTTCCTAAGTTAACGCCCTATGCCACCCGTGTGACAGCAACGCGCCGATCTGGCAGAAAGCGGAATGCTCCTCAGCCATCGCAAGAAATTCATCTACTTGAAGACCATCAAGACGGCGGGCACGTCGGTCGAGATTTTCTTCGAGCCTTATTGCCTGCCGGAAAACAGCGCTCATGACGAGGCGCACGCCGTTACCGAGACCGTCAGCGATGCGGGCATCGTGGGTTCACGAATGGAGCTGTGGAAGAAAGAACACAAGTTCTACAGCCACATGCGGGCCGCGGAAGTCAGGGATGCCGTGGGAGAAGCGGTGTTTAACGCCTATTTCAAGTTCTGCATCATCAGAAATCCGTTCGACAAGGCCGTCTCGTTTTTCTGGTGGACGCAGTTCAAGAAGCCGGCGACGTGGGATGACCTCAACAAGGTTCCGTTCCCCGCCGTCAAGGCGGCGTTCGGCAAGTTCATGGAGACCGCTCGCTTGCCCGCCGATCGCGACATCTATTCGATTGACGGCGCGCCGGTAGTTGATGCCTTCATCCGCTTCGAAAATCTGAACGCCGACTTGCAAGAAGTTTGCGGCCGCTCGGCATCGAAAGGCCATCGGATGAAATTGGCGCTTACAAGAGTGGCATGCGCGTGAGGCCTGAGCCCTATCGCGACTATTTCGATGCACGCGCCGAGGCAGCCGTGCGGTCGGCCTATGCCTGGGAGCTTGAAAATCTGGACTACGAGTTCTGACGGCTAACGCAAAGTGCGGTAGGCGCTGGCGATCCGGGTTTCGGCGGCGCTGTTGCAGCGCTGCCTGGCGGCGCGGGATTCGGCTTTCGCCATCGCGGCCTTGACCGCCGGTACGCCGAAGCGTTTCACCGCAGCACGGTGGTTCGACACGATTGCGGCATAGAACTCGCCGACTTCGCGGCGCGACAGATAGGTGCAGCGCCGCTCGATATAGTAGGCCTCGGCGGCGGCGGCGTAGCGCGACATGAGGCCCTCCTGATTCAGTGGGTCGTCTTCACGCTTCGGCTTCTGAGCTGTTTCGATTTTGGGTTCTAAAGGAAGTGGCGCTGCTTCCTTGGCAGCGTGCTCGTCTTCGCTAGCGTCCGCAGCGGCAATGGCATCGCGGGCAGCGGCAAGCGTGGTGCGTGATTCCTTGGCGAGTGCGCCGCCGCAGAGAGCGGCCTCGCCCTCGGCTCCGCCTTGCTTCAATGCAGTTTGCGCCGCCGTCACGGTGCCCCGTTCCACCGCCGCCACTTCAGCGCGCGCGACATAGGAGGCGAGTTCGTCCCGTTCGTCCGCGTTGAAGATTTCGCATTTCAGATCCGCCGCCCTGGCCTTGGCGAGAAGGCGCACGGCTTCGTTCACGGCCACGGTTTCAGCTTTCGCTGGAACGGCCAACTGCATCATCAAGAGAGGTGCCGCCGCAATGAGCGGTGTCAGCCAACGGAGGGGAGAATGAGCGATCATGGCCTAGTGCACTAACTCTCGGCCATTAAAGTCAGTCAAATTTGAGTGGATTCTTTCACCCGTGGTTAATGGGGGCTTGCCGCCGAAACGTTTCCATTTTGACGAGAGGCGCGCTAAATCCTTAACTATGAAGGTCCCCGCCACGCTGATCCTGCTGGCCGTTATGGCGCTCCCCGCGTCCGCATCGGAGATTCCGTTGCCGCGTCCGAAGCCCGGCTTGCCAGCACTCGAGCCCTTGGCCGTGGCCATGGTTCCATTGCCCAGGAAGAAGCCCGGTGCGCCGGTGGCCGAAGAAGGAGAGCCTTTCACGACCAATCCCGGCCGCATCGATTGGCCGGATAACCTTGCCTCCTGGTCCAAGAAGGAGGTAGGCGCGGCGCGGGCCGAATGCGTGGCGCTGCTGGGCGAACTTGCTGTCGATTGGTCGCCGGTCGCACCCATCGGCGGGCCGGGCCGTTGCGGCATGGCGGCACCCATCGAAGTCAGGTCAATCGCCGGCACCGATATCAAGCCGCCCGCCAATCTAAATTGCCGAACCGTGGCAGCGCTGCACCATTGGATCGCGACGGAACTTCAACCGGCGGCCAAGAAAAAACTTGGCGTACGCGTGGCCAGTATCCGCAACGCGTCTTCCTATGCCTGCCGCCGCCGCAATAACTCGCGTTCAGGCAAGATCAGCGAACATGCCTTCGGCAACGCTTTCGACATGTCCGACTTCGAGTTCGCGGGCGGCAAGCAAGCTTCGGTCGCGGGCGACTGGCGCGGGCTGTTCCAGTTCGCCGGACTCTCGAAGCGCGGCGGCTTTCTGCGCGAGATCAGGCAAGCGGCGTGCAAACACTTTACCACTGTGCTGGGACCTGGTTCCGACAGTTCGCATGGCGATCACTTCCACGTCGATCTCGCAAAGCGCCGCAGCGGCTATCGCATCTGCAAATAGGACGCGTCATGAACAAACCGTCGAAACCTTTCGCCGCCGAAGCCCGCACTGCTTCTCCCGGCTATCCGGCAACGAGAATGCGGCGCAATCGCAAATCACCATGGGCGCGGGCGCTTGTCAGCGAGAACGCGCTCAACGTATCCGATCTCATCTGGCCGCTTTTTGTTTGCGAAGGCAAGGATCGCAGCGAACCCGTGCCCTCGATGCCCGGCGTCGAGCGCCACTCGGTCGATCAGGCGGTGGCGCGGGCCGAGGAAGCAGCGGAACTCGGCATTCCGGCGATTGCACTCTTCCCCAACACGCCGCCGGCGCTGCGCACGGCGGACGCGCGCGAAGCACTCAATGCGGGAAACCTCGTTTGCCGCGCGGTGCGCGCGATCAAGAAGGCCGTGCCCGACATCGGCATCATGTGCGACGTGGCGCTCGACCCCTACACCAGCCACGGCCATGACGGCCTGATGCAGGAAGGCCGCATTGCCAACGATCAAAGCGTCGACATGCTGGTGCGACAAGCGCTCGTACAAGCCGAAGCAGGCTGCGATATCATTGCTCCCTCGGACATGATGGACGGCCGCATCGGCGCGATCCGCGGCGCACTGGAAGCACAAGGCTTCCAGGACGTTCAGATCATGGCCTACAGCGCCAAATATGCCAGCGGATTCTACGGCCCGTTCCGCGAGGCCGTGGGTTCGACCGCAACGCTCGTGGGCGACAAGCGCAGCTATCAGATGGATCCCGCCAACACGGACGAAGCAATCCGCGAAGCCGCGCTCGACATCGCCGAGGGCGCCGACATGGTGATGGTGAAACCGGGAATGCCCTATCTCGACATCGTGTCACGGGTGAAACGCGAGTTCGGTGTGCCGACTTTCGCCTATCAGGTCTCGGGCGAATACGCGATGCTGATGGCGGCCTGCGAGAAAGGCTGGCTCGATCCCAAGAAGGTGATTCCCGAGTCCCTCCTCGCCTTCAAACGCGCCGGCTGCGACGGCATCCTCACCTACTTCGCGCTTGATGTGGCGAAAGCGCTGCGCGGCTGAGGGGCAATCACTTCTTCTGCAGCGTCGCGATGAAATCCGCCATTGCTTGGACGCGTTGGCGCACCACGCCCTCGTTGCCTTCAAGGCCACCAAGGCCCTCGCCCGCTTCGTACTTGAACCACTCGCCCCACACCGGCATGTCGCGGGCGCCGTGCTCCTCAACGTCCGCACGCCCATCGATCACCTGCAACACCCGCTCGCGCGGAAACATCCCACCATTACGGCTGGTAAGCATGGTGAGGTCAGCCGGAGTCTTGCCGGACGCAAATGCGAGATCGCCACCGCCTTCGCCGGCCGCGCCATGGCAGCCCGAGCAATAGAGCCGGTATTGCGCAGAAATCGGCTGAGCGGCAACCGTTCCAGGCGCTGCCGGTACGTCCGCCGCATGGGTGGCTGCGGCGATGCCTAAGATAAGGCTGGCCCCTCCAAATACGACTGCCATTGCGCGGCGGCTATTCATGCTCGACTCCAATTGCTCGACAAATCATCCAGCAATTGAAGCCCCGCCCCATTGATGTAGGTCAATTGGCGAGAATGATCGCGGCAGACGCGCTCAGACCGCGGAAATGATCTTCCGGTAGGCATCCTCCGAAAACGTCTTGAGCGTGGTCGATCGGATATTGCCGGCAGCGGCCATGGAAAGCGCGAATTTGGCCATGGTTTCGTCATCGGGCGCGTCCATCGTCACCACCATGTCGTAAGCGCCCATGGTCATGTGGAAGCTGACGAACGCGCAACCCATCTTCTTGGCAAGATCCCGCGCCGCGTCGAGGCGCTTGGGCGAGTCCTTCACGTTCCTGGCGCCCTGTTCGGTCCAGTTCAGAAGCAAATGTAGTGAGCCATGGCAATTCCTCCACAGTGTTGTCGCGAGGATCGCGCCCCGGGCCGCGTCACGGGCGATTGCGGGGTTGCTCATAGCATGAATGCCGCCCGGAAGCGATGGGCGGCGGCGGCGGGCGTGCCGTTACCAGTCCTACTGCTGCTCCACCAGCCTGATCAGCAGCGCCACGTCGCGGGCGAGGCGGTCGTCGGTTTTGATCTGCTCGTCGATCTTCCGCACGGCATGCAGCACCGTCGAATGATCACGCCCGCCAAAGCGTCGGCCGATTTCGGGGAGAGACCGCGCCGTCATCTTCTTGGCGAGATACATGCCAACCTGGCGTGGCACCACCACCGAGCGCGCGCGGCGCGGCGATAGCAAATCGGCGCGCGCCACATTGTAATGACGGCCGATGATCTTGAGGATGTCGTCGATCTTGATCCGGCACTGGTCGGCGTTGGCCGACATGTCGCGCAGCACCAGCGATGCGAGATCGAGATTCACCGGCGCGTGGTTGAATTGCTGATAGGCCACGATGCGGTTGAGCGCGCCTTCGAGCTCGCGCCCGCCGCCGGTAATCCGGTTGGCGATGAATTCGAGCACCTCCGGCGGCACCACGATGGCAGGATCGCGATGGTTCAGCGCGGCATAGCGGCTGTCGACGATGCGGCGGCGGAGTTCGAGGTCGGGCAAATCGATGTCGACGACAAGCCCGCCCATCAGACGCGAACGCATGCGCTGGTCAATGGTGTCGAGTTGCGCCGGCGGCACGTCCGCCGCCACCACCACCTGGCGCTTCGCATCCACCAGCGAATTGAAGGCGTGGCAGAATTCCTGCTGCATGGTCTTGCCTTGCAGGAACTGGAAATCGTCGATCAGCAGCACATCCACCTGCTGGAACTGATCCTTGAAAGCCAGCGTATCGCGCTGGCGGAGCGCCTGCACGAAGCCGTACATGAAACGCTCCGCCGTCAGCATCAGAACCTTGCGCTGGCCGCGCTCGCGGATGCGATGAGCCGCCGCATTGAGAAGGTGCGTCTTGCCGAGGCCCGCCGTCGAATGAATATAGAGCGGATTGAAGGTCACGGCCGCGCCCGAGGCGGCTTCGGAGACACGACTCACAGCGGCGTGGGCAAGCTGATTGGAGCCGCCCAGAATGAACGTCGAGAATGTCTGGCTCTGGTCGAGCGGCTGATTGCGGTCGAAGAGCGGCGGAACAGCCGCCTTCGACAAGTTGTCGATCGCCGGGGATACATCCGCTTTGCGCTCGACTGACTCGGTGACCTTGTGCGGAAGTCCCCGCGTCCTGACCCTGACATGGACGCCGTCGAGATGGCCGAATTCTGTTTCGGCGGTTTTGTGCAGTTTGGCGGCGTAGTGGTTCTCGACCCAACTTTTGAGGAAGCGGGTTGGAACCGACACCACCAGCTTTCCGCCATGATGGCCTTCGGCATCCATGCGGCCAAACCAACTGGTGAACAGGTCTTCACCAAGTTCTGCGCGGAGCCTTTGCGATATCCTCTGCCATTTGAGTTTCACATCTCCCGCCGCTTCGTTCATGTTCCACCGCACCCCGTTATCGTCGGCCACGTCGGCGCAGCCTGCCTTGTTGTTCCGTCCCACTGGCCGGATAAATCCGGCTCGCGCCCATGTCTCGCCAGCCGGATGGACCGGATGGTTCAGGCACACTGATTTTTGACGCCTACGGTTAATCCGTTGCACACACTCACGTTGGGCTCCCCCCGAAAGGAACCCGCCGTACCCGAGCGCCCCTTCCCTGCCGAAACGGCGGAGCCGTTTTCGAACGACAGGAATGGCACTCCTCCCCGGACCCACCCCCACTGGGCCATCCGGGGCAACGCAACTTTACCGCATTCCACCGGTTTAGCCTCTTTACCGCCGGCGGGACGACACGACCCTACATAACGCTTTCGGAAAGCTGCAAGCGCAAACGCTCGATGCTCCGTACACGGATTTCGCTTTGGCGGTCCGGGCGCCCGGCAGCCGCAAATCCGGCCCCGCCTAAGCCAATGAAAGCGCTTTGAGAATCCCGCGGCGTTTGGAGTGTTGCAACTTGGTCATAGGGTACCGGGAATCGATTGTTTCATGGCCGGGCGCGCGCCTAAAATCTATTCCAAATGCGCTTGCAACAGCTAAGTTCTTGAAAGATTGATTAAATTAGTGTCGAAATCCGTCCGTCCCCGGACAAAGAAAAACGCGCCGGTGCTGGTCACCGGCGCGCCTCACTCAATCCGTGTGAGAAACTGTCAGGCTTTCAGCGCCTTCACGCGCTTGGTCAGGCGCGAAACTTTGCGGCTTGCCGCGTTCCTGTGCATGACACCCTTCTGGGCACCGCGCATCAATTCGGGTTGGGCGGCCATCAGAGCGGCCTCCGCGGCTCCTTTATTGCCCGAGGCAATCGCCTCTTCTACCTTGCGCACCGAGCCTCTCAAACGGCTCAAGCGGTTCTTGTTGATGACGGTGCGGCGGCCGGCGGCGCGCGTGGCTTTCTTTGCCGATTTGGTGTTGGCCATGGTGCTTTCCTGCTCGTTCGGATTGACGCTCGCGGGATACCTGAACGAAAAACGCCGCCCGCGTAAGCAGGCAGCGGTCCCCTCGGCTCCGCCGGTTTGGCGCGGCTTATAGCCTCCAGCCCGTCCCGCCGTCAAATGCTGTTCTGGGAGCTTCCGATGGGTTAGGTAAGTTCAGCCACGAAACATTGAGAGTATCCCGCCATGTACAGCGAAACCCGCCCTTGGGGCGCCTTCTTCGTTCTCGAAGAAGGGCCCGGCTTCAAAGTGAAGCGCATCACGGTCAATCCCGGGGGGCGGCTGTCATTGCAAAGCCACAAGCATCGCGCCGAACACTGGACGGTGGTGAACGGCACCGCCACGGTCACCGTCGATGACAGCGTCCGCGATTTGACGCGCGGCCAGGCCGCCGACATTCCGCTCGGCGCCAAGCATCGGCTGGAGAACCTCAAAAAGGAAGTGGTGGACATCATCGAAGTGCAGTTCGGCGACTATTTGGGAGAAGATGACATCGTCCGCTACGACGACGTATACAACCGTGCATGAATCGTATCGGCATAGACATGGGCGGCACGAAGATCGATTGTGTCGCGCTTTCTCCCGATGGCCAGGTTGTCTTCGAGAAGCGAGTGCCTACGCCGCGAGGTTATGAAGCAGTCGTCGCCACCATCGCGGAGCTCGTAAAGCTAGCAGGCGAAGGGTCGGTTGGCATCGGCGCACCCGGATCGGAGTCGCCCAAGACCGGGCTCTGGCGCAACAGCAATGTTCAGGACACGCAGGGTAAACCCTTCCGGCGCGATCTCGAAAAGGCGATTGGCCGGCCAGTGCGCATGGAAAACGACGCCAATTGCGTTGCCCTGTCGGAAGCACTCGACGGCGCAGGCGTGGGAAAGCCCATCGTCGCGTTCTTTACCGTCGGCACGGCCCTGGGCGGCGGCCTGGTGGTGAATGGCAAACTGGTGCACGGTATCAATGCCGAAGCGGGCGAGTTTGGCCACACGCCCCTGCCCTGGCCCAACGAAAGCGAATGGCCGCTCATCCAGTGTTTCTGCGGCAAGAAAGGCTGCGCAGAGAAATATGTTTCAGGCACCGGGCTTCAGCAGGATCATGCAAAAGTGACGGGCGAACAAAAAAGCGGCAAGGAAATCGTGGCCGCGGCGCGTGCCGGAAATCCAAAGGCCATGGCCTCACTCGATCGCCTCGCGGACCGCTTTGCCCGCATCTGCGCCAACATCCAGACCATCATCGATCCTGACGTGATCGTGGTGGGCGGGGGGCTGTCGGAACTACCGGAACTCGTTGAACAGCTGCCGCCACGGATTTCGCGTTACAGCTTTTCGGGCACTGCGCAGGTGCCCGTGCTACGCGCGGCATTCGGCGAGAAGAGCGGGGTGAGAGGGGCTGCCAGGCTCTGGGATTAGCATTCGTCCAGATGCGCAGCACAGGGACGTGGGCGACCCTTCCCCGTGCTTCGCACGGGGAAGCTATTAGTGCAACAGGCGGTCAATTGAATCCACCCCGTACCCGTCATCAAGATCTCGCGTAGTGAGGGTCTACTGTCGGATGGTCCGCATAATGCGGGCATGAAAGGTTTGGGATAGTGATTCCGGCTGACGCTCCGAAGCATCAAGCTCTTTATCGAATTGATCCCTCTATTTCCGTCATTCCAGCCAAGCGATGCGGAACGCATCGCGCGAGCTGGAACCCAGCTTTCCCTCAGCGCGCCGGACGGTGAATGAGATCATCCGAGAGATCAGCCCAATTCGGGTTTATCTTCTCTATCAATTCGATCTTCCGCTGCCGCTTCCACGCTTTTGTCTGCGTTTCGTGGCGAATGGCGTCTTCCATGCTTTCGTGATTTTCGTACCACACCAATGTCTTCAGGCCGTATCTCTTGGTGAACCCCTCAAACATGCCTTCTTTATGCGCGGCCACGCGATTGTAGAGAGCGCCTGTCACGCCGACGTAGATTGTTCCGCGATAGCGGTTCGCCATGATGTAGACCGGCGGGTTGTTTCTCATCGTGCATCGTTGCTCCTCCCGAAGCTGGGTTCCAGCTCGCGCGGCGCTTCGCGCCGCTTGGCTGGAATGACGGATGAGGGGGAGAAAATCCGCCGCAATCCAATTACAAAATTTTGTTCTTTTGACCAGCTGATGCTCTAGGCGGCGCGTTTGCCCTTCCGCCTTGCCTTGACCATGCCGCGCACGTCTTCGAGAGAGTATTTGCGATGGCCCTTGTCCGCC
>JAAURV010000096.1 GCA_012032065.1 Hyphomicrobiales bacterium | reverse complement strand
GCAGGCCTATTACGGACTACACGCAGGCAAGCTCGAAGACCGGTGCTACGACAGGCCGAACTCGACGCGGCGCTGGCGGGGTTGCCGCGGATCGCGGCCGAGTAACTACCGCGTCTCGATGATCGCTTTGCCGATTTCGGTGACGATCTCGAAACCGCTGCCGCCCGGCCTCGCGACGTAGTGGTCGGGAGTCGGCTTGCCGGTGTTGACGAAGCTCAGGATATCGGCGGCCACTTCACGCGGCGCTTCCCACTGCACATTGTGGCCGATCTCGTTTTCCTGATAGCCTGAAGCAGGCAAGGCTATCGTGCCGTATTGTTTCCATACGAACGGCGCCTTGCCTGCCCTGAGCGCCGCCAATAGCCCGGTTTGGTCGGGGTCCTTGTAGAAGATCGCGTCCTGCGTTCCCCACAACACCAGCGTGGGCACCGCGAGCGAGGCGATCCGCGCCGAATTGTCGAACTCGAGCAGCGCCTCGGTGGCGCCGATCCAGGTTCCCATCTTCACAACCGCGGTCTCCGGCACGATCGCCTTGATGAACGCCTGATCGGCAATGGGATCGACATCCCAGTTCTTGAGAATCCAGTCGTCGGCATTGGGGTCGGCATCGCGGGGTGTCGCAATCCACACGGCTTCGGGGCTGGTGATGCCCTTGGCTTCGAGACCCTTCTTCCACGCCCCCATCACCGGCTCTTTCAGCACATAGTCACGCACAATGACGTTGTCCTTCGTCTTCGCGGTCGTCGCCACCAGTACGATGCCTGAAACGCGGTCTGGCCTGTCGAGCGCCAGTTGTTGCGCGACGACCGAACCCATGGAATGGCCGGCGATCCACGCTTTCTCGATTTTCATGGCATTCATGAAAGCCGCTACATCCGCCACGAAATATGGCGGGATGAAGCAGCTCTTCGGAGAAGCCGGGCAAGTGGCTCCCGCCGGCATGCTGGTGGCGCCATGGCCGCGCTGATCGAGTGCAAAAATACGAAGTCCGGGATCGGCGGCATTCAGCGCCGCCATGGCCGGCGACCATGACCGCGACGAGTCGGTCAGGCCGTGCAGCAGGATAATCGGCCTGCCATTCTCCGGGCCGGCTTCGATGTAGGCCATGTCGATCCCGGTCGCGAGCTTGACCGTGCATTTCGGTTTGTCGGGATCGGGACACTTGCCAGTTATCGCCGCCGGCGAAGGTATCGGTTCCGGCGCTGCCATCGGCACATCGGCTGCATATGCGGCCCCGGCCCAAATGAAAGCCACGGAGACCGTTGACGACAACCAGGTTGGATAACGACTCATGTAACCCTCCCAAATCGAGGGGCCACCGTAGCATAACGGTGCGAGTTCTACTTCTTCAGCTTCAGCGCGATGAACCGCATCTCCGCTTGCTTGCCGCCCTTGGCGACGAGCAGCAGAACCGAGCCCTTGTTGGCCTTCTCGGCCTCCTCGACGCGCGTGGAGACATCGCTGGCGCCAGCCACCTTCTGCTCGCCCGCCTCGGTGATCACATCGCCTGCTTCGAGACGCTTGTCGGCGGCGGGACCTTCCGCCGCCACTTCGGTCACCACCGCGCCTTCGATTTCCTTGTCGATCTTGTACTTTTCCCGAAGCTCGCTGGTCATCGAGGTGACCGTCATGCCGAGAACGGTCACCACCGCCGGCGCGGCCACGCCGCCGGAGCCGGCGTCCTGCTGCGCCACTTTCTTTTCGCCGTCCTCAAGCCGGCCGACTTCCGCCGTAACGGCGACTTCCTGACCCTTGCGCAGCACCTTCACCGGCACCTTGGCGCCAATCTCGGTCTCGGCCACGATGCGCGGCAAGTCGCGCATCTGATTGACCGCGCGGCCATTGAATTCGATCACAACGTCGCCCGCCTGAATGCCCGCCTTTTCCGCGGGCCCTTCCTTGGTCACGTCGGCAATGAGAGCGCCGCGCGGCTTCGGCATGTTCATGCTTTCGGCGATTTCGTCCGTTACCGACTGGATCTTCACGCCAAGCCAGCCGCGCCGTGTCTCGCCGTATTTGACAAGCTGAGCGATCACGCCCTTGGCGGTGTTCGCCGGAACCGAGAAGCCGATACCGACCGATCCGCCGGTGGGCGAGAAGATCGCTGTGTTGATGCCCATCACCTCGCCTGTGAGACTGAACAGCGGCCCGCCGGAGTTGCCCTTGTTGATGGCGGCGTCGGTCTGGATGAAGTCGTCGTACGGGCCGGCGTTGATGTCGCGGTTCCTTGCCGAAACGATGCCAAGCGACACCGATCCGCCAAGTCCAAAGGGATTGCCGATCGCCATCACCCATTCGCCGATCCTGAGCTTGTCGCTGTCGCCGAAGGCGACAATCGGTAACTGCTTCGTGGGCTTGACCCGCAGCACGGCAAGATCGGTCTTGGGATCGCGCCCCACGAGTTCGGCCTTGAGCACCGTCTGATCCTGGAAGTGAACTTCGATCTGTTCCGCCCCCTCCACCACGTGATTGTTGGTGACGATGAGCCCGGTGGCATCGATCACGAAGCCCGATCCCATGGAGCTGATCGTGCGGTTCTGCTGGCCCTGTTGCTGACGTTTGAAGAAATCCTCGAAAAAATCGCGGAACGGCGAATTCTCCGGCATCTCCGGCACGGGGATGTTTGGCGCGGCCCCGCCAGTCGCTTTCGATTCGACCGCAATTTCGACAACCGAGGGAAGCAGGCGATCGGCGAGATTGGCGACGGAGGGAAGTTCCTGCGCCGCGTTCTGGGCGATCGCCACCGGAGCCGGCGCCACAAGCCATGGAACGATCGCCAGCGCCGCAACGAAACTAAGTTTGCCGGTCATCCGAGTTGCCATCCGCAAATCCTTTCAAGCGCCGGAGAATGCGTGTGAAGCCCACACCAAGGCAACACCGGCTGCCACCGCCAGTGTACCCCAGATTTTGAGCGTGGCATCGGGTAATTCCGGTAAAATCTTCGCGAAGGCCTTCAGGTGCCCCGGAACCAAGGCATAAAGAAGGCCCTCCAGAACCAGCACCAGTCCAATCGCCTGGACCGCGGCGGCGATCATGGCGCCGGCGGGGTGGGCGGGGCAGTCTGGTTCCGGGTTCCGAAGTACTTGAAGAAATCCGAGTCGGGCTTCAGCACGAGTGTTGTGTCGTTTCCCGAAAGGGTCCGCGCATAGGCCTGCATCGAGCGGTAGAAGCTGAAGAATTCGGGATCGCTCTCGAACGCTTCGGCAAATACCTTGTTGCGGGTGGCGTCGCCCTCGCCGCGGACGATTTCCGACTGGCGGCGGGCCTGGGCAACCTTTTCGACATAACCTCTGTCGGCCTCGGCGATCATCCGCGTTTTCGTGGCTTCGCCGCGCGACCGCAAGTCTTGCGCCTCGGCGCGCCGTTCGGAACTCATGCGGTTGTAGGTGTCCTCGAGCACGTCCTGCATCAGGTCGGTGCGGCGGATGCGGACATCGACAATCTCAAGGCCAAGCTCCGATGCCGCGGGCCTAACTTGGTCGCGGATTTCCCGCATCATGACGGCACGGTCCTGGGACAATGCCGCGCCAAATGTGCGCTTGCCGTAAGTCTGGCGAAGTGCGGCATCAAGCCGGGTCTCGATACGGGCCTTGGCACGCGCGAGATCGGCGCCCACCGTCTGGCGGAACCTCTGCGAATCCGAGATGCGGGCAACGGTAAGAGAATCGACGAGATACCGGCGGCCGTCGACCACCTGCACGCCCATATCGAAGCTTTCCCAGAGCACCAGCCGGTCCTCGATCTGCACCACGGTGTCGGCGACCGGCATCTTGAAGTAGAGGCCCGGTTTCTCGACGATGCGGCTGATCTCGCCGAAGCGCAGCACCAGCGCCTTCTCGCGCTCGTCCACTACGAACAGGCTCATGTAGGCAAGAGCCGCCACGACGATGGCAATGATGCCGGCGAATGTCTTGAGCGCGCCCATTATTGTTGTGCTCCCGAGGCTGCGTTTTCTTCAACTCGCTTCTGAATTTCGGGGAGAGGCAAATACGGCACCACCCCTTGCCCGCCCGATTCTTCGACGATGATCTTGTTCGACCGTCCGAGCACCTGCTCCATCATTTCGATGAACAGGCGCTGCCGGGTCACGTCCTTGGCGTTCTTGTATTCGTTGTAGACCGACAGAAACCGCTGCGCTTCACCTTCGGCCTCGGCGACGACGCGCGATTTGTAAGCGCGCGCTTCCTCGACGAGTTTGGCCGATTCGCCCTGCGCGAGCTGGACGCGCTGGTTGGTGTAAAGTTCGGCTTCGTTGATGAACTGCGCCTGGTTCTGCTCGGCGCGCTGCACTTCTTCGAAGGCAGCGATGACTTGCGCGGGAGGATCGGCCTTCAGCAGGTTCACAGCGGTAATGACAATTCCCGCCTGATACTGGTCAAGTGTCGTTTGCACGATCTGTTTCACCTGGTCCTGCGCGCTCAGACGGCCGGTGGTGCGGATGTTTTCGGCGGGCGTGCGGCCCACCACTTCGCGCATGGCGCTTTCGGCAACCGCGCGCACGACGGGCTCCTGCGATTGAACATTGAACAGGAAGTCTTCCGGATCGGCGATCCGCCATAATACGGTGAAGCGGATGTCGACGATGTTCTGATCGCTGGCCAGCATCAGGCCTTCGGTCTCGTTGGCGCCGAAATCGATCTGCTGTTCGGCGTCGACCTTGGGTTTTTCCATGGTCTCGACCGGCCATGCGGCGAAGTGCAGGCCAGGATTGGCGGTGCGAGCATATTCGCCGAGGCGCAACACCACGCCGCGCTCATCCGCCTGCACCTGAAAGATCGAATTGTAGAGCCAGAATGCGCCAACGGCGAGTGCCGCGATGACCCAGGTGTTGCGGCCGCCGCCTTGCGGAATGATCTGCTTCAGGCTGTCCTGGCCACGGCGGATAATCTCATCGAGGTCGGGGGGATTAGGCCCTTTGCCGCCCCCTTGCGGCCCTCGGGGGCCTTGGCCCCACGGGCCTTGGCCCCATGGTCCCTGATTGTTACCGCCGCCTCCGCCGCCATCCTTGCTCCAGGGCATTTCTTGTCCTTGTCAAATACTGCTTCGATCCGGGGATATAGGTAGGCAGAACCCCCTTGTCCACCGCCGTTCAGGCGGCGAGCTTCAGAGGATCGATTTCGGCTTTCGGGAAGCCGCAAAGGGCCGCCGCCTGTTCCGCGGCGCGGATGCCGCTCTCATAGGCACCGTGCGCGGTGGCGAAGTAGTGTGGATGCGTATGTTCGCCCGCCATGAAGATGCGCTCGTGCAGCGGTTCGCGGAAATGCATGCGCTCCTTCGCCTTGCCCGGTTTGGCGCAGGAATAAGCCCCTCCAATCTCGGGATCTTTTGTCCACTGAGTCACCGCCGTCCGCCCTACGTGCTTGCGGATCGAACCTCCAAAGGCTTTCACCAGATTATCCAAAGCCAATTCGATCATCGCGGGCTCGCCGTCTTTTAGCAGCGATTGCGCGATTGAGCCGCCGACATGGCAGATGGCGAGAGGCCGGCCGAACGGATGCAACTCGAACATCAGCGCTGTATCGGCGCTAGGCGGATCGAAAATCGTTCCGTAACCGGCGCCGAGGCCAGCCAGCACGGGCTTGTCGAACGAGATCGCGATTTTCTCGCCATAGCCCAAGGGTACTGCTGCGAATGCGTTTTCGAGCGCAGGCGGCACGGAAGGCGTGATCTTCAGAAACCCCTTTTCCATGACCCGCGCCGGGACCGCGAGAATGCAGCTCCGAGCCTTCAAGACCCCTTCGGACGTTGCGACGCTTACGCCATCGGGAATGACCTCGATGGCAGTCACCTTTGTCCCAAGCCTGATCGGCAAGCCGCGCGCCATGCGAGCCACGAGCGCGCCATAACCCGCCCGGACCGGTATGTTCACATGGCTGTCACTGTAGGCAGCGGCGTCATGGCAAGAAAGCTCCTCCGGATCGGCGGAATAGATGAGCTGGCACCACGTCCGCACCACGGGATAGAGCGGGCTCATCGTATCCAGAACCTGGCTTGCGGCCTGATCGGGTCCTTTCGATCCGCTTTCCGGGATGCGGTCGAGTTGCTGCCAGACTGGGTCGTCGTCGAAATCCTGGCGATGCCACTCCCCGGCGGAGAACCGCATCGACATCCGGTTCCGGTCCGACTCGCCGTGATCGTGTCCAATAGCAAGCGCCAGCTTTCGGAGGATGTTTACGTCGGCGGAGTGAAACCAATGGCAGCCATGATCCCAAAGATGACCCAGACATGACTCATCGCTGTAAGCCCTGCCGCCAACCCGCTGTTTTGACTCGAGAACGATGTGGGGAACGCCAAGCTGCGTGAGCGCAAGGCTGGCTCCAATGCCAGCCACGCCCGCCCCGACAATCACGACATCGGGGCTGGAGGGGAACTGAACCATTGTTCAATACTGGCGTTCGGGTGCTGCCCGGTCAAGCGTGCGCAAAACAAAACCGGCATCGTCGCCCGGCTGTTTCTCAAAGTGCTCGCGCGAGGTCTCGCGCCATTGCATTGGATCGAGCGGCATAAACCGGGTATCGCCCTCCGGTGCGAGATCGACTTCGGTAAGGTAGACTCTGGAAGTGTAAGGCAGGAACAGTTCGTAGATCTCGCCGCCGCCGATAACGCAGATTTCCTCAGGCTTTTCCAGCTCGGCGAGGCGTAGTGCCTCCTCCGGGCTCTTCACGACCAGCGCGCCCTCCGCTCGATAGTCGCTGTTGCGCGTGACCACGATGTTCGTCCGCCCCGGCAATGGCTTGATCTTGAGGCTCTCCCAGGTCTTGCGGCCCATGATCGCCGGTTTGCCCATGGTGATCGCCTTGAAGCGCTTGAGATCGGAGGGAATGCGCCATGGCAGCATCCCGCCGTCGCCGATCACGCCATTCCGCGCCACGGCCACAACGAAGGCGACACGGCTCATGGCGTAGCCGACGCCGCGCCGAAGGTGACCAGCGCGAAAATGCCGTTCCACACCCCGTGGCAGGCAACCGTCACCCAGATGCTGCCATAGCGCAACAGCAGGAGGCCGAGCGCGATGCCCATTCCGAAGATCAACCCGATCGAGAGCCACGGTTCGGTCGAATGAAGCAGCGCCCACACAGATGAGGTCACCAGCACCGCCCCCAAAGGACCGGCCTTGCTGTTCCTCAATGCCGCAAAGGCATGCCCGCGGAACACGAACTCCTCGGCCAGCGGCGCGCCAATCACGACCGAGGGCAGCACCAGCCAAAAGAGCCACGGCTCGTTGGCGATGTCGTACATGGTCTCTTTGACAAGGCCGGCCGATCCGCTGTCCGGTGATGCTCCGTCCGGCCCTGGCGTGTAGTCGTTGATGTCGAGGCCCAGCGCTAGAACGATCAGCATGATGAAAGCGTACATGGCGGACAGAAACAAAAGGACCGTCCCCACCCAGCGCGGCACGCTCAATCCTGGGCCGCGCAGAGCAAGCACCTTCCTTGGATCGCAGCCGGTGGCGCGGGCCAGAACGAGCGCCAGCAACACCGTGAGCAGCGATACCGGCAGAATTCCGACCAAGGCGGCTTTCATGCCTGCCCGGGTTTCTAGACTTTCCGCGCCAAAGAGAAGTGGGCCGAGGCCTATGGCGGAAAAGTACTGCAGAACCTGATTGACAACGATGAGCATTACCGCCGCGATAAGGGGAAACAGCAACCCGGCTGGGTTATCCGGCCGGTAAGCATCGCCGAGCCAGCGGTTCATCTCAAACGGCAACCGGGGCTGCAATGTGAGGGTGATACTCGTAACCGGCGATCTCGAAGTCCTCGAAGCGGAAGTCTTCGATACTCCCGACATCACGCTTCATGATGAGACGCGGCAGCGGCAGTGGCTGCCGCTTCAATTGCTCGTCGGCTTGATCCAGATGGTTGAGATAGAGATGCGCATCTCCCAACGTATGGATGAACTCGCCAACCTTCAACCCGGTCACATGCGCCACCATGTGAGTGAGCAGCGCGTAAGACGCAATGTTGAAGGGCACGCCGATAAAAATGTCCGCGGAACGCTGGTAGAGCTGGCACGACAGTTTGCCGTTCGCCACGTAGAACTGGAACAGGCAATGGCACGGCGGCAGCGCCATCTTGTCCACATCCGCCGGGTTCCATGCCGTCACGATCAGCCGCCGCGAATCGGGCGATTTGCGGATGCGCTGGATGACATCGGCAAGCTGATCGATGGTGCCGCCATCGCGTGCGGGCCACGAGCGCCACTGCGCGCCGTAAACTGGACCGAGATCGCCGTCCTCGTTCGCCCATTCGTCCCAGATGGTGACCTTGTTGTCGCGAAGATACTTTACGTTCGTCTCGCCGCGGATGAACCAAAGCAGCTCGTAGATGATCGAGCGCAGGTGCAGCTTCTTCGTGGTGACGAGCGGAAATCCGTCCGTGAGATCGAAGCGCATCTGGTGACCGAAAACCGAAAGCGTGCCGGTGCCGGTGCGGTCGCCCTTCCGCGCGCCCCGGCCGCGGGCACGCCGCATGAGATCGAGATATTGATGCATGGTTGTTCTCTAGCCGATTCCACTCCGGAACGGAAACGGCGGGGCCCGGCCCCGCCGCAACATTCAACAACCTTGGAACTCAGGCGAGTTTAGCCAGCGTCTTCGTATGCTCGGCGATGAGGTAATAGACGGTGACCCGGTGCTTTGGTCTTGTCTTCCCTCATTTTCTCGCCCACCGCCTTGACCGCTGCCGTGGCCGACTTAGCGTCAAGTACCGAGCTTCTTGGCGCAGAACCCGTCGACCACGCGTTTAACCTCCGCATCGTCGGTGACCGATACCCACTGTGAATCTTTCCCCCGAAGCGCGATGCCGCAGAATTTCACGATTGCGGCGACAGCTTTCGCGTTGATATTGGACGAATATTTCTTGATGTCGGCACTATAGTCCGCCATGTTCATGCTCCCCGATTTTGGTTCCGAAGGTCCTGCCTTCGCTTGGGACTATAGCACTGGTTGAAGGGCGCGGAAGGCCCCAAAGCGCCAAAAATCGTGGAAACTGGGCACTTCCAACTGGCCACCCAAACCATTATATTACGTGTGCCGCCTCGCAAGGGGCGGCTATGGCGATAAACGGACACCGCAATAAACCATTCGGACCCGGGGGCAGTACCCGGCGGCTCCACCAGGGGCAGTGGTCGGTGATCAGAAGTCAGAGGTCAAGGGACCTCTCCTTCTTGACCTCTGATTACTGACCACTGATCCCTGACAAGGGGCCGAAACAGGATCGACGGGGGTGTAAAGGGTGAACTTTTGCTCGTGATGGTTCCGACGTTATCGGGCTAAACATATAGTTGCCAACGACAACTATGCTCCGGTTGCTCTCGCTGCTTAACGCAGTGCGAGTGCCGAAATTGAAGTCCTAGGGCCTTAGCAGCTCTAGGCGGGGTCCGCCGGCACCTGGCAACAGAAGCCGGCACTTCCTTTTTGCGGACAACGGGGCTGCATGCCGCACCGAGGTGGTGTATTGCTGGCGCGAGTCGCCAGATGCGGAACGGGAGCCGATGCCCGAAGACTTGATGCGATACGACCAGCTCGCCCAGAACGCCCTTAGGGGCGTGGTGCGCGATGCATTGCGAAAGGTGGAGCGTTACCTGGACTGCCGGGCGACCATCACTTTTATATTGCCTTCAACACCAAAATATCCCGGCGTGAACATTGGCGAGCGGTTGGCCC